>NZ_JAMYSE010000029.1:0-66866 GCF_040321795.1 Mesorhizobium sp. M0244
CCCCGGCGCGCCGACCTGACCCCACCACACGACCCCCCCCGGCCCTTGCGGGGGCGGCGGGGGTAGCAGCCAGCTGGGGTCCGCCTCCTGCCGGGCCCGGCAGTCGGCTCGCCTGTTTGACCCGCCTTTCGCCCAGAATTCGAAATCAGGAAGACAAAAGTGCCGTCAATTGAACTCAGCCCGGCAAGGAAGAACGCAGTTGGCGTCAGGATCCCGCATACGCTGACGGAGAGACTGCTCATCCTGCTGTCGCGCTATCGCGAAGCCAGCATCGCCGTCGTCGCCATCATTCTGGTGATCTATTTCCAGGTCGGCAGCGACGGCGGATTCCTGTCGCCGCAATTCATGAGCGTGGTGCTGCGCGACACCGGCCGCCTCGGCCTGATCGCCGCCGCCGAAGTGATGCTGATGATCACCGGCGAGATCGACCTGTCGCTGAGCGCCATCTTTTCGATCGCGCCCTATGTCATGGCGCTGTTGTCGGTCACATGGGGCGTGCCGCTTGCCGTCGGTGCGCTCATTGGCGTTTTGATCGGCGTGCTGGTTGGCGCCATCAACGGCATCATCACCGTACGCTTCAAGGTGCCGTCGCTGATCACCACGGTTGGCATGCTGTTCTTCCTGCAAGGCATCGTCGTTTCGATCTACAACAGCCAGCCGATCGTGGCGCCGGTCGAACAGCCGTTCAACGCGATCTTCGGCCAGAGCCTCTACCAGCCTTCGGATGGTCTGTTGTCGTTGCACGGCGTGACCGCCTTCACGCCGTTCCTGTGGACGGTGCTGATCGTGCTGGTGCTGGCGCTGGTGCTCAACCGGACCACCTTCGGTTTGCACACGATCGCCACCGGCAGCAACATCATCGGCGCCCGCGAGATCGGCGTGCGCACCGACCGGATGAAGATCTACAATTTCATGATCGCCGGCGGCTGCGCGGCCTTTGCCGGCATCATCAACACCGCCCAATTCACCTCCGCCGACCCGCAAGCCGGCAGCCCGTTTCTCACCTTGCAGGCCATCGCGGCGGCGGTCATCGGCGGAACGTCGCTGATGGGTGGCTCCGGCACCGTCATCGGCGCCTTGATCGGCGCCTTCGTGGTCGCCTCGCTCAACAACGGCCTGGTGATGATCGGCGCCCAGGCCACCGTTTCCGACATCTATCTGGGTGCCGCAATCATAGCCGCCATGGTGCTCAGCATCCAGGTCGACCGGCTGCGCACGAGGAGGCGCCTATGAACGCGCAGGCCATTCCGCCGCTGGTGCCCGACGCGCCGGTCATCCTCGAAATGTCGCACATTTCGAAAAGCTTCGGCGCCGTCACCGCGCTGGTCGACGTCTCGATCAAATTGCGCCAGGGCGAGGTTCTGGCGCTGGTCGGCGACAATGGCGCCGGCAAGTCGACGCTGATCAAGATCCTGTCCGGCTTCCATCAGCCGGATACCGGAACGATCGTCTCGCAAGGCAAGGAAGTGCGTTTCGCGTCGCCGCGCGACGCGCGCGCCCAAGGCATCGAAACCGTCTACCAGGACCTGGCGCTGGTCGGCGATCTCAGCGTCTTCCACAACATGTTCCTGGGCCGCGAATACCACAAGCGCATCCTTGGGCTGAACCTGCTCGACAACAAGAAGATGCGCGAACAGGCGCAGCTCTACCTCGACACGCTCGGCATCTCGATCCTCAGCGTCAACAGCACCGTCGACCTTCTGTCGGGCGGACAGCGCCAATGCATCGCCGTTGCCCGCTCGATCTATTCGTCGCCGAAGATCCTGGTCCTGGACGAACCGCTTGCAGCACTCGGCGTGCGCGAGAGCGCGCATGTTCTGGGGCTGATCCAGAACCTGCGCCAGCAGCGCCAGGTCTCGGTCATCCTGATCGTTCACAACTACAACCAGATTTTTGAAGTCTGCGACCGCATCAACTTCCTGCATTCGGGCGAGGTCGCGCTGGACGCCTCGACATCCGAGACGAGCGAGGAAGAACTGATCCGCATCGTCAAGTCGGGACTGGGCAGCAAGGCGATCGACGCCGCGGCAGCCGAAATCCGGCCAGGCATCCTATGACGGCCGCAAAAACCTTGCCGGCCCGACCCTCCAACCCAATTTGCCGGCCCCATACACGGAGTATTCGTTTTGACATTCTCACCTACTGAACTGACCAGATCCCTCGGCCGCGGGTTGCTGTCCTTTCCCCTCACCTTTTTTGACGATGCCGGCGCCTTCAACGAAGCGGGCTATCGCGCCCATGTCGCAAAACAAGGTGCGGCAGGTGCGGCCGGACTGTTCGCGGCCGGCGGCACCGGCGAATTTTTCTCGCTGACGCTCGATGACTACAAGCGCGTCGTGCGGGCGGCATCGGACGAAGTTCCCGACCATCTGCCGCTGCTCGCCGGTGTCGGCTACGGCACCCATATGGCGGTCGAGTTTGCCAGGGCAGCCGAGGCCAATGGTGCCGATGGGCTGCTGGTGCTGCCACCCTATCTGGTCAAGTCCGAGCAGGATGGCCTGCGCCGCCACCTGAAGGCGATCTGCCGTTCGGTCGGCATCGGCGTGATCGCCTACAACAGGGACAACGCGATCCTGACGCCTGAGACCCTCGACCAGCTCGCCGACGAGTGCCCGAACCTGATCGGACTTAAGGACGGCGTCGGCGACATCGAGCTTTTGACCGCATTGCGCTACCGCATGGCCGACCGCCTGATCTTCATCGGCGGCATGCCGACGGCCGAGGTCCATGCCAGTGCCGCCGCCGCCATCGGCATGACCACCTATTCGTCGGCGATCTACAATTTCGCGCCCGAGATGGCGCTGCGCTTCTTCGACGCCTTGCGTGCTGGGCGCATGTCTGAAGTCGGCGATCTCATCCGCAGCTTCTTCCTGCCCTACCTCGCCATCCGCAACCGTCGCGCCGGCTATGCCGTCTCGATCGTCAAGGCGGGCGCGCGCATTGCCGGGATCGACTGTGGCCCGGTCAGGTCGCCGCTTCTCGACCTGACCGCGGATGAGGAGCGGCAGCTTTCGGCGCTCATGCAGTCCTGCCGACTGCCGGTCGGAGAGCTGGTGTGACATTGGGATCGATCGGCGATCGGGTTTGAGGCCGTGCTACGATCTGGCGTCGACCATGCGGCGATAACGCTCCCGGCCGGCCTCGAGATGTTCGCGCAAGGTAAAGCGGGCGGCCTCGACGTTTTGCCGCTCGATGGCCTGGTAGATGCGCCGGTGCTCCATCTGCACTTGCTCGAGATAAAGCCGCCGCTGCTCCGGCGTTTCCGATCGCGGACGGATCGACTGCCGCGGGATGACGACGGGTCCGAGAAAATGCATGAACCGCTCGAAATAGGGATTGCCGGTCGCCGATGCGATCGCCCGGTGAAAGGCAAAGTCCGGCTCGATCGCGCTGTCGCCCGCCGCGATCGATTGATCGATGGCGTCAAGGCAATCGCGCATGCGGGCAAGGTCGTCGTCGCTGCGCTTCTCGGCGGCGATGCCCGCCGCTTCCAGTTCCACGGCGAGCCGCAGCTGCAGCACGTTCTGGACTTCCGTCAGCGAGTGAAGCTCGTCGGACACAATGCGGAACGTGGTGTTGGCCTGTTGGTCGGCGACGAACACACCAGACCCCTGACGGCTGACCACCAGCCCTTCAGAGCGCAGCGAGGCCATCGCTTCGCGTATGACCGTGCGGCTGACCCCGAACTGCGAAATCAGTTCCTGCTCGGTCGGCAGTTTCTCGCCGCTGATCAGATGGCCGGCGTGTATCTCGCGGGCAAACCAATCCGCGACTTGCGCCGTGCGGCTGATCTGAGGGGGAAGGCCAAAGGAACGTTTCATCACCACCAAGCAATAAACGAACCGCCGTTCTTCGCAACCGCTTATTTATAGGGTGATATGATGAAATTCACGACGCTGATTGCCAGCGATTGCCATGGCCCGGCTGGAACGGAGCATGGCTCACGATGATCTCTTGAGCGCGAAAGGACAAGGATTGGCTCTTTCCGACAGACCGGTGCTGTTGACCGGAGCATCAGGTACGATCGGGCGCCTGCTGGCAAGCAGGCTCGCCGCTCTCGGCTGGACGCTGCGCCTGACCGATGTCGTGCCCTTGCCGATCGCGCTTCCGCAAGACGCGACATTCGATGTCGTCGATCTTGAGAACCAAGGCGCGGTGAATGAACTCGCCAAGGGATGCGGCTTGATCCTGCATTTCGGTGGCGTCTCCACCGAACAATCCTTCGAGACGGTGCTCGGTCCCAATCTGCGCGGTAGCTTTCACATTTACGAAGCCGCGCGCAAAGAGAAAGCGCGGGTCGCATTTCCTTCCTCCGTGCATGCGGTTGGCCTCTACGAGCGGACGGAGATCCTCGACCAGGATTGCCTGCTGCGTCCGGACGGCTATTACGGTCTGTCGAAGGCCTATGGCGAGATGCTGGCGCGGCTCTACTTCGACAAGCACGCGGTGGAAAGCGTGCTGATCCGCATCGGCTCGGTGCTGCCTGAGGTGCCGGACGAACGGATCCTGTCGACCTGGATATCGCACGACGATTTCGTGCGCCTGATCGAGCGTTGTGCCGCGGCAGAGCATGTCGATTGCTCCGTCATCTGGGGTCAGTCCGACAACAGCCGCGGCTTCTGGCGAAACGATGCCCGCAAGAAGCTCGGCTGGGCGCCGCTCGACAGTTCCGACAGTCAGGCCGAGCGCGTCCGTGGCAAGGTGACGGACAACCCGGTGGTGGAGCGTTACCAGGGCGGCAAGTTCATCGTTGTCGACTACAGCCGCTCCGACTTTCCGCCGCGCTCCATGTTCCCCGAGGAGTGATCGACTTACGCCGGCAGCTTCCGCCCGGCGATCAGGTCGGCAGCCTTCTCGGCGATCATGATGACGGCGGCATTGGTGTTCGACGACACGATGCTTGGCATTACCGAACTGTCGCAAACGCGCAGACCCTGCAAGCCGTGCACGCGAAGTTCGGGGTCGACGACGCTGTCCATACCGCCGCCCATCCGGCAGGTGCCGACCGGGTGGTAGGCGCTGCGACCGTGCTCGCGCGCGAAGGCTTCCAGTCCTGCGCGCCCCTTCGTTGCTGCACCCGGAAGATGCTCGCGGCTGATGTATTTGGCGAAGGCCGGTTGCGACAGGATCTCGCGGCTGATCTCGATGCCGTCGATGGCGCGGTCGAGGTCGTAGCGCTCGGCGAAGGGGTTCGGATCGATGACCGGCGGCTCGCGCAGATCAGCCGACCGCAGCGTGACGCTGCCGCGCGAACGAGGCCGCACATGATAGGAATTCAGCGTGCAACCATTGCCGCCTGGGACCGAGCCGATGCCTTCCTCGACGCCGGCGCCGGGCAGGAAATGAAACTGGATGTCGGGGGTTTTCTCGGTGCGGTCGCCCCACCAGAAGGCGCCGGCTTCGACAATGTTCGAAGCCACCGGCCCCTTGCCGAACAGCGCATATTCGAGGCCGGCCACGGCCTGCCAGCGCTTCTTCTTGTAGCGGTCGATGCCGTGCGGTCCGTTCAGTTCGGCGACGACGTCGACATCCATGTGATCGTGCAGATTCTCACCGACGCCGCCCAAATCGTGGACCACCTTGATGCCGTGCTCCCCGAGATGGGCAGCGGGGCCGATGCCGGACAGCATCAGCAGTTTGGGCGAGCCAATGGCGCCAGCGGTGACGATCACCTCGCGCTCCGCGCGCAGCAGTTCGGGGCGGCCGTTGACGATGATCTCGACACCGATGGCGCGGCCGTTCTCGACGACGATACGGCTGACCGTGACGTTGGTGCGCAGCGTCAGGTTTTCGCGACCCATCGCGGGCTTGAGATAGGCGACCGCGGTGCTGCTACGGCGGCCGTTGCGCGTCGTCGTCTGATAGAAGCCGGCGCCTTCCTGCTCGCCGGCGTTGAAATCGGCTCTGAATGGAAGACCGGCCTGTTGCGCGGCCTTGACGAAGACACGCGTCAGCGGATGCGGCGCGCCGCTGGAAACGCCGAGCGGCCCTTCCGTGCCATGCTGCGATCCGGCGAAAGTGTCATTGCCTTCGGAGCGCCGGAAATACGGCAGCACGTCGGCATAGCTCCACCCCGTACAGCCATCGTCAGCCGCCCAGCCGTCGTAGTCCTCAGGGCAGCCGCGAGTGAACACCTGCGCATTGATCGAGGAACCGCCGCCGAGCACGCGCGCCTGCGGATAGACCATGGTGCGGCCGTCGATCGCCTTGCCGGGCGCCGTGTCGTAGCCCCAGATCAGCGGCCCGGATGTCATCTTGAAGAAGCCGACCGGCATGTGGATGTAGCGATCGGTGTCAGGCGGCCCGGCCTCGAGCAGGGCGACAGACAGGTCGGGATCCTCGCTCAGCCTGGCGGCGAGAATGCAGCCCGCAGAGCCGCCACCGACAATGATGTAATCCGGCATTCCGCCTCCCTTGCCATGGCCGAAAATCAGCACCCGGCTTTCATGTGCGCGACGATCTCAAGTCGCTTGTGTCGCGTCAAGAGAAAGGGTATGGTTATCGTGTTGAAGGGTTGTCGTACAAGTGGAGGAACTTGACGACCCTTCTATCGGAGGCTCGGCCGCGCTGCCCGCGCATGCCGCCGGGCGGGAAACAGAATTCAACTGGGAGGTTTGGTAATGAAGGACAGGAAGAGTTTGACGCTTTCCGGCACAGTCAGCCGCCGGACACTGATGCTGGGCGCGACGGCCGGAGTGGCGGCACTTGCCATGCCAAGGGTGCTGCGCGCGCAGGAAAAGCCGACGCTGGTGACATCGATCCGCTCGCTATCCAACCCCTACCATGCGGTGTGGAAGACCGGCGCCGAGGCCTATGCCAAATGGGCCGGGCTCGAGCACGTCACGCTGGTTTCGGAAGGCAACAGCGAGAAGGGCATCGCCGACATCAAGGCCATGCTCGCCAAGACCGGCGGCAACATGGTGCTCAATTCCGATCCCAACGATACGCCGGACGCGCGCCCGATCGTCGAAGCCTGCGCCAAGGCCGGCGCCTATGTCGTGACGCAGTGGAACAAGCCGCCGGACCTGCACCCGAAGGACTTCAACCCGAACTACGTCTCCCACATCGAGTTCGACGGCATCTCAAGCGGCAAGACCATCGCCGAGATCCTGTTCAAGACGATCGGCGGCAAGGGCGGCATCGTCGCGCTTGGCGGGCTGATCTCGACCACGGCGGCGATCGAGCGCAAGAAGGGCCTCGACGCGGCGCTCGCCGCCAATCCCGACATCAAGCTGCTCGACTTCCAGGTCGCCAATTGGAAATCGACCGAGGCCTTCGACCTGATGGGCAATCTGCTCACCCGCTTCGGCGACGACATCAAGGGCATCTGGGCCGCCAATGACGACATGGGCTCCGGTGCACTCGAAGCGCTGCGCGCCGAGAACCTTGCCGGCAAGGTGCCGATCGTCGGTGTCGACGGCATCAAGACGGCGGTCGATGCGGTGCGCACCGGCGAGTTCGCCTGCACCGTCACCTCGGATCCGTTCTGGCAGGGCGGCATGGGACTGGCCATCGGCTACAATGCCAAGATCGGCAAGTTCGATCCGACCAAAGAACCGCCGGAGCACCGCGAATTCTACGGCAAGGCGGTGCTGATTTCGCACGACAATGTCGAGGAGTATTACAAGACCAATGTCGACGCGAAGCCTGAGATCGACTGGAACGATCTGTGGGGTCGGGTGACCGGGGCCATCCGTACCTGACCACCCGAGCGGGCCTGCTAACTCCCTGGCGGCCCGCTCCCCTTTGCAGGCGTCGTGCATTGCATCCGCATCGGCGACTGTCATGACGCAGACGGGAAGCGGTTTCTTGACAATCAATACAGAACCCCTGAAGTCCGTTTCGGACATTGAGCGGACGACGCTTATGACACTGATCCCCGCCCGCATCGCCGGCCTGTTCGGCGGCAGGCGCTGGCGCAGCCTGGCGCCGCTCGCGGTGCTGATCGTGCTGTGCGTGCTGATCGCCATTGCCAATCCCAATTTCATCGAATTGCGCAATCTGGTGCGCCTCGCCAACTCCGCCGCCGTGCCGCTGACGCTGGCGATGGGCCTGACCTTCATCATTCTGATGGGCAGCATCGACCTTTCCGTCGAGGGCACGCTGTCGGTGGCAGCGATGGTGGTCGTGCTGCTCGCCGCCAATGACAGCAATGGCAACGACTATGGCTGGTGGGGGGTGCTGGCCGCGGTGATCGCCGGTACCGCCATGGGTTTTGTCAGCGGCCTCGTCCAGACCATGCTGCGCATCCCTTCCTTCATGGCCACGCTGGGCATGTGGTTCATCGGCCTTGGCCTGTCGGTCTATATGCTCGGCGGCTCGGCGATCCGGCTCAACGACGCCACGATCCGCGACCTGGCATTGACCCGCTTCCTTGGCCTGCCGCTGGCGGTGTGGGTCGCCACCGGGGCGTTCCTGCTCGCCACGGTGATCCAGTATCACACCAGGCTCGGGCGCCACATCCTGGCCATCGGCGGCGACGAGGATGTCGCCAAGCTCTCCGGCGTCAATGTGGTGCGTGTGCGCATCACCGCTTTCGCACTGGCCGGTTTCTTCTTCGGCATCGCTGGCGTCCTTGCCGCGGCCCAGCTCGGCCAGTCGCATGCCGTCATCGGCGACGGCAGGTTGTTTGCCGCGGTCACCGCGGTCGTCGTCGGCGGCACGGCGCTGACCGGTGGCGAAGGCGGCGTCGTCAACACGCTGATCGGCGTGCTCATCGTCACCGTGCTTGCCAACGGCATGATCCTGCTCGGCATCTCGCCCTATATCCAGCAGACGGTGCAGGGCCTGATGATTATCGCCGCGGTGGCGCTGTCGCTCGACCGCGTTCGCCTCAGAATAGTGAAGTGAGCGCCATGCTGTGCGCTGCCGGCATCACCAAGACATTTCCCGGCGTGCATGCCTTGCGCGATGTCAGCATCGAGGTCAGGCCGAACGAGGTGGTCGGGCTGATCGGCGAGAACGGCGCCGGCAAGTCGACGCTGATGCGGGTGCTGGCCGGCAGCTACCGGCCGGACGGCGGCAGCCTGACCCTCGACGGCGAGCAGCTTCGCATGCGCAATCCGCGCGACGCGGCACGGCATGGCATCGGCATGGTGTTCCAGGAACAGTCGCTGGTGCTCAATTTGACGGTCGCCGAAAACATCTATCTCGGTCAGGAAGACCGTTTTACGCGCTTCGGCATCGTCAACTGGCGCGGCTTGAATGCAGCGGCACGCCGCCAGCTCGGCAAGATCGGCATCGACATCGATGTCACCGCACGCACCTCCGAACTCACTTTCGCCGCGCGCCAGATGGTCGAACTGGCCAAGGCGCTGACGCTGGAGGAAATGGTCGAGCGGCCGCTGCTGATCCTGCTTGACGAACCGACTTCGGTGCTCAATGCCGCCGACATCGAGGTGCTGTTCGCGCGCGTCCGTTCGCTCAAATCCCGCGCCAGCTTCGTTTTCGTCTCGCACCGTCTCGACGAGGTGCTGGCGATCTCCGACCGCGTCTACACCATGAAAGACGGCGCGGTGGTCGCCGAACACCGCACGGCCGATGTCACCGCGCCGCAGCTGCACGAGATCATGGTCGGGCGGGGGCTGCAGGCCGAATACTATCGCGAGGCCCGCCAGCAGGCGCCGCGCAAAGAGACGATGGTCGAAACCAGGGGGCTCGGCGTCGCCGGCGCCTACCATGGCGTGGACCTCAGGATCAGGGCCGGCGAGATCGTCGGCATCGCCGGTGTCGTCGGTTCTGGCCGCGAGGAAGTCACCCGCACGGTCGGCGGGTTCCTTCAGCACAGCGCAGGCGAAATGAAGATCGCCGGTGACGCGGTGCATTTCGGCTCACCGGAGCCGGCCGTGCGCAAGGGCATAGGCTATGTGCCGCGCGAGCGGCGGCTCGAAGGTCTCGTCATGTTCCTGTCGATCGCCGAGAACATCTCGCTGGCCGACCTGTCGAGCGTCATGCGCCATGGCGCGATCGACTATGGCAAAGAGCGCCGGCTCGCCGCCGACTGGATCAAGCGGCTGCGCATCAAGGCGCCCGGCCCGGACGCCGCCTGCCGCAAGCTCAGCGGCGGCAACCAGCAGAAGGTGGTGCTGGCGCGCTGGATGACGGCGGGCTCGCGCATCCTCGTGCTCGACCATCCGACAAGGGGGCTTGATGTCGGCGCCAAGGAAGAGGTCTATGAACTGGTTCGTGATCTCTGCGAGCGGGGCGTGGCGATCCTTTTGATCTCCGACACTCTGGAGGAGACGATCGGCCTGTCGCATCAGGTGCTGGTGATGCGCGACGGCGAGATCACCGCGCGCTTTGATGCCAGCCCGGGAAACAAGCCGAACCAGGTCGATCTTTTGCGAGCCATGGTGTGAGCCGATGAATGAAGCTTTTTCGCTGAGGCGCATCTTCGAAGGCAAGTGGACGCAAGGCGCCATTCCGCTGGTCCTGCTTGTCGCGCTGCTTTTGATCATCGAGATCGCCGCGCCCGGCTTTCTCACCGGCGAAACCGTGGCGCTTTTGTTCGCCAACACGGCCGTGCTGTTCATCCTGGCGACCGGCGTCACCTTCGCCATCCTGCTCGGTGGCATCGACCTGTCGATCCAGGCGGTCGCTTCGCTGGCAAGCGTGATCCTGGCGCAGTCGCTGCCGTCGCTCGGGCTGGCCGCGTTTCCGGTGGCGATCCTGTCCGGTCTCGCCTTCGGGATGTTGAGCGGCATCGTCCATGTCAAGCTGCGCGTGCCGTCTTTCGTGGCGACGCTGGCCACGGGCGGCGTTGTTACCGGCATTGCGCTTTGGGTTTCCGACGGCCGCGCCATCACCATCGAGGAAGCGGGGCGCGAAAACACCGCCTGGATCAATGCGACAGTCGCCGGGGTTCCGGTGGTGGTGCTGATCTCCGCGGTGATCGGCATCGCCGGCTTTCTCGCGCTGCGCTACACGCGCTCCGGCCGCCAGGCGATCGCCGTCGGCGCCGGCGAGCCGGCCGCCTGGGCCGCCGGCATCAATGTCGACCGCACCAAGATCATCGCCTTCGCGGCGTCCGGAATGCTGGCCGCCATCGCCGGCGTGGTGCTGGCAGCTAGACTGTCGAGCGGTTCGCCGGTTCTCGCTAATCAGCTGCTGCTGCCGGCGATTGCCGCCGTCATCGTCGGCGGCACGGCCATCACCGGCGGGCTGGGAGGGGTTGCCCGCACGGCGGTCGGCGCGCTGATCATCTCGATCGTGCGCATCGGCATGACTTTCGTCGGCGTCAACATCTTCCTTGAAAACATGGTGTTCGGCGCGGTGCTCATCGCCGCCGTCGCCATCACCATCGACCGCAGCAAGATCGCGGTCATCAAGTGACAGAGCTTTCCGCACCGCCTCCCAAGCAAGCGCGGACCGGACGGGGTCGCATCAAAAGCTCGATGCGGCCCCGCCTGATCAGGTCACTGCATCGTGTCGAGGCCGATCAGCTCGATCTTGTAGCCGTCCGGGTCCTCGACGAAAGCGATATGGGTCGTGCCGTGCTGCATCGGTCCGGGCTTGCGCGGGATCTTGGCGCCCCGGTTCTCCAGTTCGGCGCAGACGGCGTAGATGTCGTTGACCCCAAGTGCGAGATGGCCGAAGCCGGTGCCGATCTCATAGGGCTCCTCGCGCCCCCAGTTCAGCGTCAGTTCGACAACGGCCTCCTTGTCCTCCGGCCCATAGCCGACAAAGGCATTGGTGAACTTGCCGCCAGAATAGTCGTCCCGGCGCAGCAATGTCATGCCGAGAACCTCGGTGTAGAAGGCAATCGACTTGTCCAGGTCGAGAACCCTGATCATGGTGTGCATATAGCGGAAGCGGCCTGCGGCGTCGCTCATGGGGAAAGTCCTCCGAATACAGCGATTTGTGTGTCTGATTATCCGCATCAAACGGTTGGCGGTCATACAACCTCGCTTGATGTTCTTAATCAGGGTTGTATGATAACACGACAAGTACGATGGTTGTCCAGTCGTTTTCCGAGGGATCGCTGAGCCAGATCATGAATGCCGTGCAGCCCACCTCCGCATCGCTGATCGCCACGCTGGCCGGCGTGCTGCCGAATGGCGGGCTGCTGACCGCCGAGGACGATCTGGCGCGCTATAGCCGCGACTGGTCGGGCGACCATTTCGGCCGCCCGCTGGCGGTAGCGCGTCCAGCTTCGGTCGAGGAGATGTCGGCGCTGATGCGGCGCTGCCACGAGGAGCGTATTCCGGTGGTGCCGCAGGGCGGTTTGACCGGCCTCGTCGGCGCGGCGGTGGCCGCAGAAAGCGGTGAAGTGGTGATCTCGCTGGAGCGCCTGAACAAGATCCGCTCCGTCAGCCCGATCGATTTCGCCATGGTGGTCGAGGCCGGCTGCATTCTCGAGGACGCCAAGCGCGCCGCCGACGAGAACGACTGCCTGCTCCCGATCACCTTCGGGGCGCAGGGAAGCTGCCGCATCGGCGGCAACGTCGCCACCAATGCCGGCGGTTTCAACGTGCTGCGCTACGGCATGACCCGCGACCTCGTGCTTGGGCTGGAGGTGGTTCTGGCCGACGGCCGCGTGTGGAACGGGCTGAAGGTGCTGCGCAAGGACAATCGCGGCTATGATTTGAAGCAGGTCTTCATCGGCTCAGAGGGCACGCTCGGCATCGTCACCGCGGCGGCGCTGAAGCTGTTTCCCAAGCCGACGCAAATCGAGACGGCGTTGGTCGGGCTGCGCTCTGTCGAGGACGCCATGGCGCTCTATGCGCGGGCGCGGCGCGACTGCAGCGACCTGCTCACCGCCTTCGAATTGATCCTGCGCCGCGGCATCGAGATCACCATGCGCGAGCGCGCGGATTTTCCCGATCCGCTGACCAAGGCATACCCGGTCTATGTGCTGATCGAGGTTTCCGCCGGCGGGCTGATCGACCTTTCCTCCATGCTTTTGGGTTTTCTCGGCGGCGTCGAGAATCTGGTCGAGGACGGCGTCGTGGCATCGACGAGGGCCCAGGCTGAACGACTTTGGCTCTACCGAGAGATCATGGTCGAGCGCCAGGGACGCGGCGGCCGCTATCTGCGCACCGACGTCTCGGTGCCGATTTCCAGGCTCGCTGATTTCGTCGCTGACGCGCTGGCGGCGCTGGAGCGGACCCGCCCGGACGCGCTCGCCGTCACCTACGGCCATGTCGGCGACGGCAATATCCATCTCAACGTGGTGCCGCCGGAAGGCATGGCACCGGAAGCGATCGAGCACCTGTTCGAAGAGACGGAAGCGCAGATCTTTGCCATTGTCGACCGCTATGGCGGGTCGATCAGCGCCGAGCACGGCATCGGCCGGGTCAAGCAGAAGGCGTTCCTCGAACGCATCGATCCCGTGGCGCTCGACCTTGCGGCAGGCATCAAGGACGCGTTCGACCAACGCCGCATCTTGAGCAACGGGCGCATCCTGGCGTCCAAATCCTCCCTCGACTATAGGTGAGCGATGGCGCTGAAGCTCGACAAGGTCAATCGTGGTCCGCATCTCTCGACTCTGGTCGCGAGCTCGATCTCGCGCGAGATCGCGCAGGGACGCCTGAAGCCCGGCGACCAGCTGCCGACCGAGCAGGCCCTCGCGACCACATTCGGGGTCAGCCGCAACGTGGTGCGCGAGGCGATCGCACGGCTGCGCTCGGAAGGCCGCATCTGGTCGCAGCAGGGACGCGGCGCCTTCGTGGTGGAGAGCAACAACCCGACGGTGCTGACCATCGACTACGAGGCGCTGCAGCGGGCCGATTCCTTCCGCAGCCTGTTCGAACTGCGCGGCATCCTCGAAGTGCAGGCCGCGGCACTCGCCGCCAGGCGGCGTACCGATGCGGATCTCGCGGCGATGGGCGAAGCACTGGCCGGAATGCGTGCGGCACCTTACGGCAGCGTTGCCTGGCTGCGCAGTGACCTCGAGTTCCACCGCACTGTCGCCGAGGCGACGCGCAACAGCTACATGGGCCAGTTCCTGGTTTTCGTCTCCGAACGCGTGCGCGAAAGCATCCTGGCCGCCGGCAACCAGCAGAAGTCCGACGACATGGCCCGCATTACGCTCGGCGAGCACGAGCGCATCTTCGCCGCCATCCGCGCCGGCGATGTGGAGGCGGCGCAAACGGCCATGCGCGACCACCTGGCGGGTGCTGCCCTGCGCGTCGGGCTGCACGACGGTGACCCCGTTGCAGAGGCAGCCCCAGCGCTGCGGCACACAAGACTGAGGAAGGCTATCCGCAAGCAAGCCGCTGGATAACAGTGGCGCCCGGCCCTATCGGCCCGGCCCCCGTCACGTCGTTGGCCGCTCAACAAGCGAGACGCCGTTGAGGCCCGCAACAATATCGGACAGCGCCGGCACGAATTTCTCGCCATGGCCGGTGGCGACAGCGATGGCGAAGCCGTTGCGCACCGCCGCGCCGATCGGGTTGGCGACGCCGGCGGCTTGCGCGAATGAAGCGAGATAGGTCATGTCCTTCAGCGCATTGACGATGGCAAACCGCTGAGCATTCTCGTTGCGGTTCAGGACGAAGTCGAAGAAGGCCTGGTAGAAGCCGCAATCCATGCGGCTGCCCGAGATGACGCTGTTGAAGACCTGCGGCTTCAGCCCGGCTTTCGCGCCGAGCGTCAGCGCTTCCGAATAGATCGCTGAATAGCCCATCGAGACAAAATTGTTAAGCAGTTTCATGGTGTGGCCGCTGCCGGTCGGCCCGGTATGCACGATGCGCGCGGCGAAGGCTTCGAGCACCGGCCGCGCCCGGGCGACGGCCTCGGCCGGACCGCCAACCATGACGTCAAGCTTACCTTCGGTGGCTTCCTTGGGGGTACGCGCCAGCGGCGCATCGATCAGCGTCAGGCCCTGAGTGGCGAGTTCGGCCGCCAGTGCCGTCGTCGATGACGGGTTGGAGGTCGAGCAATCGATGATCAGCAGCTGTTTGCCAGCGGCAGCTTGTTCGTCCGCAGCGGCGGCCAACCCATCGGGCCCCTTGATCAGCATTTCGACCTCACGCGAGCCGGTAACGCAAAGGATGATGATGTCGGAGGCGGCGGCGAGCTTGCATGGGCTCGCCGCCTCGATGCCACCGGCGGCCAGCAGCCGGTCGGCGGCATCGCGGCTGCGATGCACCCAGACCGTCAGCGGCCAGCCCTTTTCGAGCAGATTGGCGGCCATGCCGGCGCCCATGCTGCCCAACCCGATGAAACCTACGCGTTCCTTCATGCAGTCCTCCAACCAAGGTCCTGCGCCTGCAGGTCCGCATTTCGTCACCTTGCAGTGAGCATCCGTCGATGCAATCCTTTGCCAGCGAATCGGATCGGGGGCTGCCTGCCGCAATGGCGGAAAATGAGACCATGCTTTTCGACGCCATACCGCAAGCGCCCAATCTGCGGACCGGGCTCGTCAACACGCTGATCGCGCAGATCGAATCCGGCGACCTGGCGCCGGGCCAAAGGCTGCCGACCGAGCAGGAGATCGTCGCTGCCACCGGCGTCAGCCGCACCGTGGTGCGCGAGGCGCTGGCGGCACTGCGCGCCCGCGGGCTGATCACCACGCGCCAGGGCCTCGGCGCTTTCGTCGCCAAGGATCCGCTGCCCAGGACCTTTTCGATCCTGCCGGACGATCTCGAATCGATCGACGAGGTGCTGCGCGTGCTGGAACTGCGCATGGGCATCGAGGTGGAAGCGACCGGCCTCGCCGCCGAACGGCGCAGCGACACGGCGCTCGAGCAGATGAGCGCGCGGCTGGATGCGCTGGAGGCGGCGGTGCGTGCCGGCGGATCGGGTTCGGAAGAGGATTTCGGCTTCCATCGTGCCATCCTCGCGGCGACGCGCAACGCCAATTTCACCCGGCTGTTCGACACATTCGGCAGCGCCATGATCCCGCGCCAATGGACCAGGCTCGATCGCATGACGGTTCCCGAACGGGAAAAATACCTGGCCCGCATGCAGCGCGAGCATCGGGCCATTCTCGCGGCAATAGAGGCCAGGGATGTCAACGCGGCGCGGCGCGCCATGCGCAGCCACCTGACCAAAAGCTATGCCCGCTTCGAGGAGTTGCGCGACAGGGCAAGCCACGACTGAGAGCTTGCTCATGCTGTGGCTCCCGCCACACCGCCGAGGTAGAGTTCCCGCATCAGCGACATGTCGCGTAATTCGGCGATTGCGCCTGAGACGACGATGCGGCCGTTCTGCATGAGATAGCCGCGCGAGGCGACCGACAGCGCGAGACCGGCATTCTGCTCGACCAGCAGCACCGAGGCACCGAAGCGCTCGCCGATGCCGAGAATGATGGCCTTGATCTCCTTGACCAGCAGTGGCGACAGGCCGAGCGACGGTTCGTCGAGCAAAAGCACGCGCGGTCGCGCCATCAGGCCGCGCGCGATCGCCAGCATCTGCTGCTGGCCGCCGCTCAGCGAGCCGCCCTTGTCGCACCGCTTGGTGGCGAGGATCGGGAAGAATGCCAGCATGGTCGCGAAATCGGCCTCGACGGCGTCATCGTCGCGGCGCGAGTAGGCGCCGAGACGAAGATTTTCCTCGACCGTCATGTCGACGAAGATTTTTCTCCCCTCCGGCACCAGCACGACGCCACGCCTGGCCATGATATCGGCGGAAAGCCCGGTCACGTCCGCGCCATCGAAAATGACGCTTCCGGCACGCGGCCGGACCAGCCCGGCGATCGCCTTGAGTAGCGTCGACTTGCCGGCGCCGTTGGGGCCGAGGATGGTGACGATCTCGCCTTTGGCCAGGGTCAGCGAGACGTTTCGGTTGACGATCGTCGGGCCATAGCCGGTGACGATCTCTGAAACGGCGAGCAGGCTCACAGGTCGCCTCCCAGATAAACTTCCAGGACCTTGGGATCGGCGAGCACCGCACCAGTCGGCCCGTCGGCGATCTTGGAGCCAAAGTCGAGCACGGCGAGGCGCCGGCACAGCATCTGCATCAGCTTCATGTCGTGGTCGATGACGCACACGGTGATGCCATGGCTGGGAAGCTGGCGGACCAGCCCGACAAGGGCGGCTGTTTCCCGACCGTTGAGACCGGCGGCGGGCTCGTCGAGCAGCAGCAGCGCCGGCTGGGTCGCCAGTGCTAGCGCAAGGCCGAGCAGGCGCAGGCTGCCGAACGGCAGCACGCCGGCCTTCTCGCCCGCGAGCGCCGTCAGGCCGACGAAATCGAGCAGCGCCTGCGGCGTCGGCCAAGGGGTGTTGGCGTTTGCTCCGGCTCGCACATGCTCGCCGGCGATCTGCACATTCTCCAGCACGCCGAGGCCGGCAAAGACCATTGCCTGCTGGAACGTGTAGCTGATGCCTGTCCGCGATATGGCATGCGGCGCCAGACCGGTGATGTCTCGCCCCCGAAACGACACGCTGCCGCCGCCGGGCTTGTGGACGCCGGTAACGACGTTGAAAAGGGTCGTCTTCCCCGAACCGTTCGGGCCGACAACACCGAGGATTTCGCCTTCCTCGATGGCGAGATCGACGCCTGACAATGCGGTGACGCCACCGAACCGTTTGCTCAACCCGCGGATTTCGAGGATCGGGCTCATCGCCGCGCCTCCGAAGGCGTGGTGCTGGCCGTGTCGAGCTCTTCCCGTTCCTGCTTCGGCCGCTCGCTTGCCAACAGCCTGCGAAAGGCCTGCCCGACGCCAGCGATCAACCCCTCCGGAAGAAGCAGGATGACGGCGATCAGGCAGACGCCGTAGACGATGCGCGACTGCACCGGATCGAGATTGAGCACCTCGGGCAGGAAGGCGACAAGAATGCCGCCTGCGAGCGGACCTGCGATCAGCCGGGCACCGCCGATCATCACCATCAGCGCCAGGTAGATGCTGGGGAATGAGGCGAACTGGGTCGGCGAGATGTGGCCGAGGAAATGGGCGAGCAGCACGCCGGAGATCCCGGCGAAGATGCCGCTGACGACAAAGGCGCCGATCTTGTGCCGGCCGACATTGATGCCGAGCGAGGCGGCAAGTTTCTCGTTCTCCCTGATGGCGCGCAGCGTGCGGCCATAGGGCGAATTGATGATCGCCCAGCTTGCCACCGCCGCCGCTGCCACGAAAGCCACCACCATCAGGTAGTAGCGCGTCAGGTCGCTCATATCGGCGCCGAACAGGGTGACCGGACCAACCAGGTCGAGGCCGGTCGCGGCGCCTGTATAGTCGCCGCCATTGGTGAGCACGATGGCCAGCAGCTGACCGAAGGCGAAAGTCATGATGACGAAATGATGGCCGCCGACCCGTAGCGACGGAATGCCGACGATCATCGCGAACAGGGCGCTCGCCAGCGCTGCCGCCGGCAGGGCCAGCCAGAAGCCGATGCCAAAGTCACGCGCCAGGATCCCCGCCGTATAGGCACCGACGCCGACAAGTGCCGCATGGCCCATCGACAGGATGCCGGTTTGGCCGAACAGCGCCGAAAGCCCGTAGAGCGCAATGACGTTGATGCCGGCCGAGATCGCCAGTGACAGGAAGCGATTGCTGGGCGAAAGCAGCGGCACCAGGGCGATCAGCACAAGGACCGTCAGCACCGGCAGCAGGGACCGCAAGGCGGAAATTGCGGAGCCGTTTGGCTGTCTGCTTGCAATCATGAGGCCATCCTGGGTCCGCTGGTGCCGCCGAAAAGGCCGTGCGGACGGAAGAGAAGCACAAGGATCATGAGGACGAAGGAGTAGGCATCGGTCCATTGCGAGAAGCCGTAGCCGGCGCTGAAGCCTTCGACGATGCCGAGGATAAGACCGGCGGCGACGGCGCCGTAGATGTTGCCGAGCCCGCCGATCAGCGCGACGGCAAAACCCTTCATGACCATGGTGCCGCCGGTGAAAGGCGTGATCGGAAACAGCGCGATGAGCAGCGCACCGCCAAGCCCGGCCAGCGCGCTGCCGAGCACGAAAACGCCGGTGATGTAACGGCGCACCGGAATGCCCATCAAAGCCGCGGTATCACGGTCCTCGACGCTTGCCCGCAGCGCCCGGCCGTAGCGGCTTGCCGTGATCATCCTGAAGCTCAGCGCCACGACGGCGATGGTGATCAGGATGACCATGACGCGAACGGAAGCGATCCGCACGCCGCCGACTTCCCAGACAGTGGTCAGCGGGCGCGGGATGCTCTTCTGGTTGGGGTTCCAGAATAGCACGACGACATGCTGCAGAACGACGATGAGGCCGAGCGAGACGATGAAGCCATTGGTCGGCCGCTCCAGCGTGAAGCGGAAAATGCCGCGCTCGAGCACAAAGCCCATGAGCCCGACCGCCAGTATCGCCAGCACGGCCGCCAGTGGGAAGCCGAGGCCGGCGCTGACGGCCAGCCAGGTGACGATGCCGCCGATCATCAGGAATTCGCCATGGGCGAAGTTGATGATGCCGGTCAGCCCGAAGATCAGCGTCACGCCAACGGCGATCAGCGTGATGACGCTGGCGATCGAAAGCCCGTTGAGGATCTGCTGTATGAAAATGTCCACGGCATGCATCCGCTGTTGACGTGGCGGCCGGCGATCCGGCCTTGTGCTGGACGGGGTGTTGGCGACGCGACCGGCGCCGCCAACACAAACGTGGGTCCAGGAGCTCAGCTCTTCGGCGCGTCCGCCGGCGGCTGCTGCATGGAGCAGGAAATGTCGCCGCCGGGGGCCGCGGCGCAGACCTCGGTGGCGTGGGTGACCTGATGCGTCGGGTTGAACGTCAAATCATCCGAGACCACGCCTTGGTGGTGGATCGACAGCAATGCTTCGACCGTCTTGTCCGGGTCGAAGCTGCCGGCCTTCTCCCACGCCTCGGCCAGGAAGTGGACATAGTCGTGGTAGAGCAGCGACACCGACGAGGTCACGCCGTGCGGAGCGCCGGCCGCGAAATAGGCGTCGAAATAGGCCTTGGCTTTCGGGTTGGACGACTCGCCCCAGCAGACGGGCACGCAGCTCATTGCCACCGGCACATCGGCCGAAAGCGCCTTCTCCTTCCAGATGCCGGGGTCGACACCGAACAGGAAGTAGCTCTTGGCAGCACCCAGTTCGAGCGCCTGCGGCAACGCGGTCAGCGTTGAATCCCCATTGTACCAAAAGTGGATGATATCCGGATTAAGGCTCTTGGCGCGGGTCAGGAAAGGCGAGAAATCGGTCGTGTCCGGTGGGTAGAATATGATGTCGGGAACGTCCTGCCCTTCCGCCTTGAGCGCCTTGAAATAGTAGGACGACAGGAACTGGCCGGTCGCGTCATTGCCGACGATCATGACCGACTTCTTCGGCTTGTAGCCGAGCAGCGGCTCGAGCAGCGTGAGCACGCCGCGCGCCGTCGATCCGGACCGCTGGAATTCCTGCGGCTCGGACTGGAAGAGATAGTGATCCTCACCGCTCGACTTGACCGAGTCCGGGTTGAGGATTTTCGCCAGCGTCGAATTGCCAGCGAAATGGATCACCTTCGCCGGCTGCGTGATCTTGGCCATCGCTAGCGTGAAATCATGGGTCTCCGATCCGAAGATCGCCTTGACCTTCACATCACGCACCAGTTCTTGGGTCGCCGCAATGGCGGTCGCAATGTCGGTGCGATCGTCGCGTTTGACCATTTCCAGCTTGTAGACCTTGCCGCCGACCTTGATGCCGCCGGCGTCGTTGATCTGCTTCACGGCAAGCCCGACGCCCGCCGGCAAGGTGTGACCGGCGGAGACGAACGAGCCTGATTCCGCCGCGACGACGCCGATCTTGACGATGTTGTCCGCGTCATCGGCGAACGTGGGATGCGCAAGCGCGCCAAGGCAGAATGCTGCCGACACGCCTGTTTTCAGAACGGTTTTCAACTTGAGATCCTCCCGACTCCAAATCATTGCAGTCTTACCGGGTTGTCATACAACACTGTTATCTGGTAAATCCAACGGCCGCGGATGTCAATCGCGTCATGATTTTGATTAAGTGCCGCGGGCAGGATGCGAATCGGCACACGGGCCGGAGCGAGGAACAGGACATGCAGTCACGGAAATTCGGCCGCACCGGCCGCGACGTCAGCGAGATCGGCTTTGGCTCATGGGCGATCGGCGCTGCCTGGGGCGAGGTCAATGACGACGATGCCGTGGCCGCCCTGTATGCTGCACTCGATGCCGGCGTCACCTTCATCGATACCGCCGACGTCTATGGTGACGGCCATTCCGAAAAACTTATTGCAAGGGTGATGAAGGAGCGCGGCGGCGAGCGGCCGTTCATCGCCACCAAGGCCGGAAAACGTCTGCCGGCGCAGACTGTCGAGGGTTTCAGCCAGAAGAACCTGACCGACTGGATCGATCGCAGCCTGAAATATCTCGAGGCCGATACGCTCGATCTGGTGCAGCTGCATTGCCCGCCGACCGACCTCTACTACCACCCGGAAGTGTTCGAGCGGCTCGACCGTCTCGTCGAGCAAGGCAAGATCCGCAACTACGGCGTCAGCGTCGAGCGCGTCGAAGAGGCGCTGAAGGCGATGGAATATCCCGGCGTCGTCAGCGTGCAGATCATCTTCAACGCCTTCCGGCAGCGGCCCTCGGAATTGTTCTTCGACCTGGCCAAGAAGAACGATGTGGCGATCATCGCCCGCGTGCCGCTGGCGAGCGGGCTGCTGTCAGGCAAATTCAAGGCCGACACCACATTCGAGGACAATGACCACCGCAAATTCAACCGCAAAGGCGAGGCCTTCGACGTTGGCGAGACCTTCTCCGGCGTGCCCTATGAAGTCGGGCTGGCGGCGGTCGAGCGCATCCGGCCGCTTGTTTCGGGCGACACGACGATGGCAAAATTTGCCCTGCGCTGGATCCTGATGTTCGACGCGGTCACGGTGGTCATCCCAGGCGCGCGCAATCCGGCGCAGGCCCGCTCCAATGCCGAAGCCGCAAATCTTGCGCCCTTGTCCGCCGACATCATGGGCAAGATCCGGGATATCTACGACCAGGACATCAAGCCCTACGTGCATCAGCGCTGGTGATTAAACGCCATGACGCTATCGATTGAGCAAGAGTACCGGCAACGGCGACGCAGATTTCTCCGCTGCTCTGCGAGGCTGACGGAATTCTGTTGCTGACAGCGCCACCGGACGGCGGCGCATTCGATCCAGCCGCATTGGCCAGGTTGGAGCACTTGCCCAGGGGCGTTTGTCGACGGCCGCATCGTGCAAGATCATCGGGTTGGTTGATGATCCAAATTCCCTAATCCCGTCCATGTACACACGCGAGTCGCTAAAAAATCCATTCGACGGCTGTACCTCTGTTTCATAAAAATGACACGCAGAGCCCTGTGCGATAATTTGCGAATGCCCAAAAAAATCTACCGGTAACCCCGATATCTGAGTGACCGAGAGGTACATCTTACTGATCTTCGGGATCGGCATTTTTACCCTCTATTCGCTGATGGCGGTCGTAGTAATGTCTATCAATCGTCCATTTTCGATATGTACTTCGATGTAGTGATACGCTGGCGGCATAAGCCAGTAGTAAACCCCCTAGGAACCCAAAGACCTTCATCTCCGCGGCGCGGTATGAAAGTTGCATGAATATTCGTTGTCGCGCCGAGGCCTGGACTAACGCGTACATCAAAACTCTGACACGATAGCCACTTTGTGAACCCTTCCGCGCCAAGGGCCAGGAATTTACGTCTGGCAAATTCTGTCGCCTCGTCATTGGAGGCGAATTTCCCCCAGATTTCTTTGTCATCTATCAATTGGTTAGTCGGGCAGCTTTCTGCCCGTTGCCGAGAGGCCTGCTCTGCCGTGGCCGCAGTGCAAAGCAACAGCGACACTGCGAAGAATAAATACCTGATCCATCTTCTGTAATGGTAGTTCGGTTGCCATAGAGCAATCTGATGTACCGTCATTGCGCTATCAAGCATCTACCGTGACGTTTGGTATGGCTACGATGCTTTGCGGCGGCGACATTGGTGGATTCCGTGACACGAACGATACCGCGAGGCAAAGGCGCGCGAACATCGCCCCCATACCAACCCTTGGCCCGACAGGCGCAAACCTGCAGGCACGCACAGCCAAAGGTGGCGCCCGACACCATCAAATTCTCGCCGCTTTGTGGGCTGTGGCGATAATCACCGATGCCCCCGCAACAGATACAGAAGCCAGAGCCCCGTGGCAGGACAGCATGAAATAGTGATTGATGAAAAATGCTCGATTACAGAAACCACCGATGCCGACATTCGCTCGATTTCACAATTTGGTGACTTGCCAGCGAGTGGATCGGTTGCTCCATCGGGGCCCATCATAAATCAATGAATTCAATGGGATCCACGGAGGTTAGCCAGTTTTGGTTTGGCTAACCGAGCCATTAAACACCTCCAAGTTATTGAAAAATAACGATAATGGTAGGCCCGGAGCGACGTCGACTTTTCGACAAAAACAATCAGTTAGCGGGTGGTTCGTGCAAGAATCGCTGAGCGACCTTTTGACACCAGAATTCCTGTATTAGGTGGCGACGTGTGTCTCCGATGAGAAGGAGATTTGTAGCGCAAAGGCCCAAAATGTTTTCTTTCGAAGGCCGGGAGCTTAGCCGAGAAAAATGAATTCGCCCGTCAGGCCTTCGAATAAGCCTTTGATGTTCCTTTTGATATTTTTGAGTATGGTGGGCCGGAGGATATACAATGTCACGTCTGCCAATCGCTACCTTCAGATCGGCACGCCATCGAGGTCTCCCCTGCTCTACCGGTTGACTGGTAGCCCTAACGGGGCATTCGGGCGGCATAAGCCTCTGTGAAAGCTGGGGCACAGCTTACTCGCCTATTAGCTCCTGGAACTGCGCGAAGCTCGTATCGTCGATATCCACTTCGTGCTTGCGCTCAGGATACCGAAGTTGAGCCACGTCATCCGCGAACGCCCTGAACGCATCCACGCGCAGTCGCTGGACCGCTTCGAGTGCGGCCGGAATGTCCGCGTATTTTTTTGAGTGACGAGGATAGTGGCCTTTGTTGGTGCCTAGGACATCCGACGAAAAGAGGTATTGGGTATCGCAGACGTCGCCACAGCCCATGCCCTCGGTGATCATATGGGTGTTGCGCGTCAGGAAATCGGCAAGCTTGACCGGCACGACCTCGACCTCCACAGCCCAGGCCCCGGCGCTCTCAAGCGCCTTCATCTTGTGGTAAACGGCTGCCGCCTCCTCCGGCGTCTTGCCGATCGCCCGATAATTTGTCCATGTCGACCAACGGGGCACCAACCCGATGTGGCCCGTCACAGGGATTCCTTCCTTGGCCATGGCTTCGACGATTGGCAGGCTGCCAGCGAAATAGACCGCGTCCGCCCCCATCTCCAAGGCCTTAAAACCCTCTCGGATTCCGTCGGAAGGACCGCAGATCGACCCCTGAACCGAACCCGCCTGGATGAATACCCCCGGTGCTGCAGCCCTGATCCGGGACAGCATGTCGCCGACCTCACAGGTGAAGATGTCGATGCCAGCCTCTTCCGCGGCCGCTGCCTCGAGTTCGTCGTCGATATGCATTTCGAGGAACTTGCGCGTGCCCTTTTGCTGCAGCAGATCGTAGACCGATGGACGCTTCACCACTCTTCTCCCGAATATGCGAGAAATATCTGAGGGTGCGGCGCTTCCGCCGTACCCTAACTGCTCAGCTCTCGCCGAGGATCCGATGCAGGTCTTCGACCGTGACCTCGTCTTTGGCCATCTCAGCAATCTTATGGCCGCGCGCCATCGCGACGATGCGGTCCGACATGGCATGCACGTGATGCATGTTGTGCGAAATGAACACGGCCGAGATATTTTGCTCCTTAAGGCGGGCGGTCTGGTCCAGAACCTTGTTGGTCTCCTTGACTGACAGGTGGTTGGTCGGCTCGTCCAGGATCAGCACCTTGGACTTGAAGTGCATCGCTCGGGCGATAACCACAGCCTGCCGCTGGCCACCTGAGAGGTCGCTCACCGGGGTATCAGCGTCACGCAGGCCAAGATCCAGCGTTTCAACGGATTTCATCGCCTCCCGGCTCATCCGGTCGAAATCCATGATCCGCAATGGGCCAAGGCTGAAACGGATTGGCTCACGGCCGATAAAGATGTTCCGCGCAATGCTCATCTGCGGAATCATCGCGTTGTATTGATAGATGGTCTCGATCCCGAGTCGCATGGCATCCCGGGTCGAGTTCAAGACAACGGGCTTACCGTCGACCTCAATATGACCCTCGGTAGGCTTGTGTGCGCCCGCTAAGATCTTGATAAGGGTCGATTTGCCGGCACCGTTGTCTCCAACCAGGCCAACAATCTCGTTTCGCCCGACGTGAAAGTCGGTTGGCTTAAGGGCATTGACGGCACCGTACCATTTGGAAATGCCGCGCGCGGCGATGAGTGGAGTGCCGCGAGCGGCGACAGCCGCGGCGGCCGTCGAAAGTACGTTGACGCTCATTACCGCCTCCTGCTGAAGAATTGCCCTGCTTTGACGTTGAGCACCACCGACACAACAATCAGGACACCCAGGGCGGTTCGGAACCACTCGGCATTGACGCGCGACATGACCAGCCCGTTGTCGATCGATCGGATCAGGATCGCGCCAATGATCGCCCCGATAATCGAGCCAACGCCGCCAGTGAGGGCTGTGCCGCCAATCACCGCACCAGCGATGACTTCAAGCTCGAGGCCTGTGCCCATCGAAGGCAGCGGAGCCTTGGTGCGGAGCATCTGAATGATGCCGGCCAGTCCAGCAAGCAGCGAGCAGAGCATGAAAGCGGTGATCTTCACGCGGCGCGTGTTGATGCCGAGATCCTTCGCCGCTTGGGCTTGGCCACCGGTCGCGAAAATCCAGTTGCCGAAATCGCTGGCATGGAGCCAGACGCCAAGAACCACCGCCAGCCCTACGTACCAGATGAGCGAAGCGCGAATGTATCCGAAATTAACGACGAGCACGTCGCCGAATGGATAATCTGCCAACGCAAGGGGGTTTCCACCAACCGCCACAATCGACATGGAACGGGCAACGAACAGCATGCCAAGCGTGGTGATGAAAGAGGGGATGCCTAGTGACAGCGTCACCGCCCCGTTGATATAGCCGACCAGCAGCGCCAGCCCGAGGACCAGGACGAGGGCCAAATACGGATCAACGCCATACCGCGCCGTCAGCGCATGCAGGGTCATCGGCACCAGGGCGAAAACGGAGCCGACCGACAGATCGAATTCGCCTGCAATCATCAAGATCGTTACGCCAAGCACCACGATGCCCAGCTCGGGAAGGATCGTCAGCAAAAGCCGAGTGTTCGCATAGGACAGGAAAAACCCGGTGTAGAGCTGAAAGGCTGCGAACACCGCGACCAGCATCAAAAAGGCGCTAAACTCGGGCTTTGAGATCGCCTTTGACCAAAGCGACTTCCGAGAAGTGGGCTTCAAACCCGATGAAAGCTGCGATGCATGAAGAATGCTGGCGGCCTGGCCGCCAGCGTCTTTCCTGCGTCCGGGGACGCCCGGCGCGGTGTTCACCGGATGCCTTCCTTGGAGAGGGCCTCAATGGCGTCGATATTGTCCTTGGTCACCATCGCTTTGCCTGTGTTCACATCCCACGGACCGAGATTGTATTTTTTCATCATGAAAAGCTGGACGATCGGCAGATAGCCCTGCAGATAGGGCTGCTGGTCAACGGCCACCTGCTGATAACCGGACTTGATGGCGTCCATGACCGGCGGAACCAGGTCGAAGCCACCTACTTTCACCTTTCCTGCCGCGTAACCAAGGTCCTGCATGGCCAGAGCCGCCGGGAAGGCATTGGCAACATCGATGACCGCCGTAAGGTTCGGATTGGACTGAGCATATGCCGAAATTCGGCTCTGCTCGGTCGGCGTGTCGTAGGTCGCCTCGATCACTTCCCAAGTCACATTGCCCTTATGGATCTTCTTGTAGTCCTGGAGAAAGCGCTCAATACCATGAGTACGCTGGGCGGCCCAGGCTTGGGCTAGATCGACGCCGTTTACCACGACTTGGACATCGTCATCCGGAAAGGACTTCGCCATCTCGGCGGCGAGGTCGTAGCCGGCCTGTTCGAGGTCCTGGCCGATGAACGAGAGCCGCGCATTGCCTGCGCCGTGTTTGCTGTCGTCGACGTTGGCGGCGATAACCGGAATGCCCTGCTTGATCGCATCAGCGACCGACTCGTCCATGACGTCGTCGTTGATGATGGTCGTGACAATGCCGTCGACGTGCTGGGCGATTGAGGCGTCGAGGTTGGTTTTTTCTTGGGCGATGTCGCCGTCCTTGTCGAGGAAGAGCATCTGGCAGTCGACGTTCAGCTGCTTGCAGGCGTCCTGCATGCCGCGATTGACCGCGCCCCAGAACGGCTGCCCGGTGTTGGAATGCATAACGTAATTGAAGCGATACTCGCTGGCAGCGGCCGGCAATGCGATTGCGATGAATGCCGCCGACAGAGCGGTTACGGCTGCCGTGCGAGGCTTGAAAGCGCCAGGCCGGCGCGCTTGCTTATTAAATGACATATTGAACTTCCTCCCCTGTTGGGTTGTGCCGACGCTAATGGAGCCGACGGTCACCGCCCCAAGCCTCCCTGGACCGGCGTTGAATCAGGAGGGGTATCAATATCCTCCGCGCACGCCGCGGATTGACTGCGAGTCTCCTCCAGGTCGCTTCGGGCGCGTCGCCGATGCATTTCCGTGCATCTCCTCTGTGGCGCGCTATGGGCATTACCCGCGCAATGATGAACGGGCGGCCGGGCAGCGGCAACTTAGATCTTGATTAGATTTGATCAAAACCGGCGAATTGCCGTTGCCAAGGCAATTTAGTGGGCCACTCCGACGAGACGTCACTGTCTTCGACGTTTTCTGGTTAGTCCAGGGGGCGAGCCTCACCGACACGGCAGTCGAAGGCGCCGGAAGCTTCGGCATTGGTCGAAGCGGCGTGCGCCCTCCTGCTCGATCATCGAGGCTGCAGTCCATCCTCCAACGAAGATCTTTGGCCTTCCTGGAGCCCTATACGATACGGGAGCGGTTTAACCACCAGAGGCGACTCAGCCCTTCCCTGTGGCGGCTGCGTTTGCGCGCGCCTTCATCTTCTCGTAGCGGGCCTGCATGCGGGCCTCGCCTTCCTTGCTGCCGTCGTGGAAAGTGCCCAACCATCGGTCGAACGGGATGAGGCCGTCGCCGTAGTTCACCTCGAAATATTTGTGATGGAGGTAATGGATGTAGGCGTGGCTATCGATGCTGGTGTCCTCGCCGAGTTCGACCTTGTCGAAGCCGACATGACCGGGAATGGCGCCGAAGCCGGCGTAGTGGAGCTGGTAGAGCGCAAGGATGGGGTTGGACGGGATGACCAGGTGCCAGAGTGCAACGCCGAGATAGCCGAGCTGCTCGACCGGATGCATCGACAGTGACGACCACGGCGACGGGTTCACCGAATTGTGGTGCACCGAATGCACCCATTTGTAGAGCGGCGGCCAGTGGATTGCCCGGTGCAGCAGGAAGAAATGCGTCTCGTGGATGATTGGCACCACCAGCGCCAGGCAAAACAGGTAGACGGGGTGCTCGGCGACTGTCAGCCACGGCACGTAGCCATTGGCATAGGCGTAGAGGATCGCGACCTCGATCGCCGTCCAGATCGGCATGCCGGTGCCGAAGGTACGCAGCATGTTGTCGAGGTTCTGGTTCTCGAAGAAGAAAGCCTTGCTCTTCTGCTCCGAGGGCCATTTGCCGTTGTATTTGAAGCGATTGCCCTGGGCTCTCAAAATGTAGAGCCGGAGCTCGAAGACGCCGAAGAAGACAAGCAGCGCCGCGCAGTTGACGAGGAAGAGCCTGAGGATCCATCCGACGCTCAGCGTCTTCATGACCTCGACGTCGGGCAGCACGTAGTGCCACCACGCGACCGCCGAGAGCGCGAACAGCAGATTGTAGGGCAGGAAATAGTGCGGCAGCCATTTCAGCAGCGCCAGCGGACGCGGCGGAAAGGCGAACAGCGGCGCGGTGCCTGCCGGTTCGCTCGGAGCCCAGTCGCCCCTCTTGTTGCGCGTGCCGTATTTGAGATCGTCCATGGCGGGGCCTCGCAGGTAGGAAATCACCTCTGTCACCGGGCATCCCTGTTTACAATCTCGGCCATATCCTTCCCACGGCCAGAACTAAATGCCCTTGTTCATTCAGAGTAACATCGCTCCGAAAGGAAGGCCGTCAGTTCTTTGATCAGATCAGATCAAATGTTCTCGGCGGTGAAGGTTATGAATCGAATCGGCGGGTTCTCGATCGGAAGGTCGTGAATCCCAAGCCTGGACAGAACAAGGTCGATAGAGCGCCGAGCCTGTGCCTCCGGCGCCTGGTCAAACACCACGTCCATAGTTCCGTCGCGAAGGGCTTGAGAGCTCTTTTCGGTGAGCTCGTGCCCGACAAAAAAGATGTCGCGATCACGGGCATGGCGGCGCAACACGTCGTTGAGAGCGCCATTGGCGCCGCCCGCATTGTAAAGGCCGACAAGATCCGGACGCTGCTGCAAGGTTTCCCGGAGCATCATCGCGCTGCGCGTGTCTTCATCGCCACCGAACAGCACTTCAGCGAACAGAAAATCTCCCCGCGGGTGTTCTCCAAGATAATCGGAGAAGCCGCGAATACGGTCGCGATGAACCTGGTAAATGTGGCTGTGGCAGACACCCACGACAGTGCCGCCGCGTCTCTGCATGTGGCTCAGAAGATGCGCCGCCATGCGTCCCGCAGCATAATTATCGATGCCGATATACTCTGCCCTGGAGCCCGCTATGCGCGTGACAATCTGCACTGCAGGCATTCCGCGCGATTCGACCTGCGCCAGCGCTTCGCCAATGGACGGATGGTCCGGGACCGCCAGGATGAGACCAGATCGCCGAATACCGGGCTCGAGGATCCGCTGCGCGATAGCCTCGGGCCGGTCTTCCGGCAAAAACGTCCGCTGAACCATGATGGATTTGTCGAGCGATGCCGCAATCCGTTCGAATGCTGCCGACAGACGGGCAAAGAAGGTGGTCTCAGGTCGGACCAGCAGCACCTCAATGCGCAAGATGCCGCGGTGGGCTTCGGGCAGCCGGCGCTGGTAGTCGAGAGCTCGCGCCGCGGCGACCACCTTTTCGACTGTTTCGGGCCGAACCCCTCCCCTGCCGTTCAGCACGCGTTCAACTGTAGCGGTGCCGACGCCGGCCCGGCTGGCGATATCGAAAAAGGTCGGGTTGGAGATGAAACCCTCCGGTGATCTGAGCTCGACTAGCCTAGAGCCAAGTCTCCTCCATTCCAAAAGTCGCAGACTCTATGGAGCGGCGCTGCGGGGAAGCCAGGTCAAGCCGGACCTGATCCCCTTGGCTTGGCCAAAGACTGAATCAATCGATGGGTCCCTTTCTCTAGGGGCCGGAAAGCTTGAGCTGCATTACGCAGCCGGTCTGTCAGATATATGATTACGCAAAAACCGTTGCTTACACCATTATCATCCATTCCATTTCCAACGAGGGCCACGAATTTTGTGTCAGCTTGCCTGCCCTCGGCGCGAAATGATATGCGCGACAAACACAGTGCGCAGGTCGGCCGTACGCGCAAATCCGAAGGCTTTGGCAAGGCGCGACACTGCCGAAGCGCTCATGCCTGCGGCCGACGCAAGTTTTCGGCCATTCCTAAACGCCAGCAGGTCAGGATTCTCAAATGCCAGCCGCGCCAGATCATGAAGTTTGCCAGGGAGTTTGACATCCCTCGGGCAATACCGATTCTTATAGCCACGAAATCAGATGACCTATCAGGCGGCAGCGCTGACCGGGCAGGCAGATGTTCGAAAGGCGTCATCGGTTCCAATCCACGTCTATCGCATTTGGTGGTCGGGTTGGTTTCCGTTCGCTATGACCAGCGGCTCGGACCGCGATTTCGGCACGTCGCGCACTAGGCAAATACGACGGTCTTGTGCCCGCTCAGCATTACGCGGCGCTCCAGATGCATCTTCACGGCGCGGGCGAGCACGCGCGACTCGATGTCACGACCTGCCGCCACAAAGTCGTCGGCCGTCATAGAGTGCGTGACCCGCTCGGTTTCCTGCTCGATGATCGGTCCTTCGTCGAGATCCGGGGTCACATAGTGGGCGGTCGCGCCGATCAATTTCACGCCGCGGTCATGCGCTTGGTGGTAGGGTCTGGCACCTTTAAAGCTGGGTAAGAATGAGTGGTGAATGTTGATCGCCCTGCCAAAGAGGCGGCCTGAAAGCTCATTTGAAAAGACCTGCATGTATCGAGCCAATACCACCAACTCTGCACCGGTCTCATTTGTCAGCTGGAGCAGTTTTGCCTCTTGGTCCGGTTTGTTCTCCTTGGTCACTTTCCACAGATGAAACGGGATGTTTTCGATCTCCGCTGTACGACGCGCATTTTCATGATTTGAGACTATCCCAACGACCTCGGCGTCGAGCCAACCGACCCGGATCTGGTAGAGCAGGTGCAGCATTGCGTGGTCGAATTTCGATACCATAAGGATCACCTTAGGACGCCTGTCGATATCAGATATCGACATAGTCATGGCGAAGCGATCCGAGGCCGGGCGCAACACACGCTTGATGTCCTCGTTGCCGACGCGGTCAGTCACCGTGAACGCTATTCTCAGGAAGAAACGATTGGTCTGACGATCCCAGAACTGGGCGGACTCGGCGATGTTCGCACCGATCAACGCCAGCTCGCGGGTGACCTCCGCCACGATGCCAGGCCTGTCCTCGCAAGTGAGCGTCAGGATGAAGTTCTTGTCTGCCATATCGTCCTTTCTTGGGCTCGCGGAGCCACGTGCAATCGATCAGCCATTTGAGGAGGGTCTTCAAACCAAAATTTGGGTCCGTGAGCAGGTTCACGTCGGGCGCTATGTCCCTCTCGATCATCATCTTGGCCAGCCTAATGTCCTTGGCGACAGCATTGCCGGTTCCGATCCCGGATTGCCGGCCGGATCGTGGCGGTTACCGGGCTACCTCTCGCTGGCCGTTCGAGGATGCGCCTATGTCAAAGGCTTCGATCGGATCTGATGCCAGGAGCATACACGATTGCCGCTTGCAATATCAGCTATCTGAAATACTTTCTTTCAAATGCTTCAAATTCACTGGCTTGCGATTTGAAAGATTCTGGCAAATTCTCTACGCGGCGTCCAACCATTGCCGATCTGGCACGGCAGGCCGGGGTCAGCATCTCGACCGTCGATCGCGTGCTCAACGGCCGCGATCCTGTGCGCCGTGACAAGGCCGAGCGCGTACTTAGTGCTGCCGAAGAGATTGGCTTTCATGCAGCCGGCCTGATCCGCAAACGAATCGGGCCGGAGCGCCCTGCCAAGACCCTCGGCTTCCTGCTACAGCAGCCTTGGCGGCTGTTTTATCAGGATCTCGGCCACGCGTTGGCTGAGGAGACCAGAGCCAACCCACTCATCCAGGGAACGCCGCGCGTCGTCTTTGTCGACAACCTTGATCCTGCCGCGATCGCCGAGCAGATGAACCAGTTGGCCAAAAGCGTCGATGCGCTCGCGGTGGTTACCGCCGACCATCCGCATGTCTCACGGGCGGTCGACGGCTTCGCTGAACGCGGTGTCCCGGTCTTTGCCCTGATCTCGGAACTGTCCGCGCAAAACCGGCTTGGCTATGTCGGCCTCGACAATTTCAAGGTCGGCAGGACTGCCGCTTGGGCTATTTCGGGATTGTGCAACAAGCCCGGCAAGGTCGGCATCCTGGTCGGCAGCCATCGCTATCGCTGCCAGGAGCAGAACGAGATGGGCTTTCGCTCGTATTTCCGCGAGCACGCATCAGATTTCTCGTTGATCGAGCCACTCGCCAGCCTTGAGGATTCGCGCTACTCGGCAGAAATCACTCGCGAGCTGTTTGCGAGGAACCCTGATCTCGTCGGCCTCTACGTCGCTGGCGGTGGCATTCGCGGCGTCATGCAGGCTTTGCGGGAACAGCCGGATTTCCAGCGCATCATCACCGTCGGTCACGACCTGACGGCAGAGACGCGAACGGGATTAATCGATGGCGTGCTCAAGCTGGTAATCTCTCATCCGATACAAAACCTGTCGCAGACGGTCGTTGCCGCGATGGCGCTAGCGGCAACTCAATCTCGTCAGGAGGCATCTGTCCCGGTAGTGCTACCTTTCGATCTGCATGTCTCGGAAAACGTATGATATTCCCACCACGCACGCGTTTCTGTCCGGGAACAGGCCCGGTTGTTCGCATCGTCTTCTAAGGCCTGTTGAGATTCATCGAGAGAAAAAGGCCGGCAGGTCACGCCACGGGCTTCCCGCGCGCGCGATCCATAGAACCGCCTCAATGAAGCGCCGGTTGTCGCCTCCACTTCGTCCGGGGTCTACCGGCTTACCCAGACAATGCGGTTCCATCTTCGCCCATTGGGCGTGCGATGAGCTCGGAGGCCCGTACAGTAAGACCGCCAAGCCGTCGCGAGATGATCAAATGGTATCGACGACGCCGCCGTCGACACGAAGCGCCGCGCCTGTTGTCGCAGATGCCTGCGTCGGACAAACATACACGACCATGTTTGCGACTTCCTCGACGGTCGCTGCGCGCTGGATCACGGAGCTCGGACGATGCTGCCACACAAACTCGGTTGCGACCTCCTCAAGGGATTTGCCTTGCGCGGATGCTGTCTCCTTGAGCATCGATGCGACCCCGTCCGACAAGGTAGGTCCCGGCAGGACGGAATTGACGGTCACGCCAGTGCCGGCCATCCGTTTGGCAAGGCCGCGCGAAATGGCTAGCTGCGCGGTTTTGGTGAAGCCGTAGTGGATCATTTCCGGCGGAATGTTCAAGGCCGACTCGGACGAGATGAAGACCACTCTTCCCCAACCCTTTGCCACCATTCTCGGCAAATACCCACGCGCCAACCGCACGCCGGACATGACATTCGACTGGAAGAAGCGCTCCCATTCCGTGTCGTCGATGTCGAAGAAATCTTGAAGAGCGTAGATGCCAAGGCAGTTCACAAGGATATCGCAGTTTGGATGTTCGGCCAGCATTTTCTCGCACGTCTGCGGTATTGCTAGATCTCCAGCAAAGCCCGTCACCTTCGCATTCGCGTAGCTCCGTCGGATATCATTCAGCGCCCGGTCAACGCTCTCCCGGGTTCTGCCGTTGAGAACAACTTCGGCTTCACTCGCCGCCAACCCCTTCGCTATCGCCAAACCGATACCGGCGGTCGATGCGCTGACCACGGCCTTCTTTCCCGATAGGTTAATTATCACTGTTCATCCTTCCATTGCGCCGAGGCATTTCGGAGTTTCAGTCCACGCCGGAGCCGCAACGGACAGGAGAAGAAATACGCTGCCCCAATCTGTGATGCATCGGAGAGCAGCGCGGAAATCGCCAAACCCATCGGCTCGCGTCAAACTTGCGGGAGATGGTAGACCCAAATGGGCTTTGGCGTCACTGCGCCATACGGCCAGCAGATGTTTCAATCCCGCCAAACAGTTCAGGATCACCGGTCGAAGCGCCCGGCATTGATCTAAAATTATGGTCATCCCTACGTGCCACGAGGTTGAAACCCTATGGCTACTCGCAGACTGGTTCAGACCTGCTTCTGCTGCTCGAGCAGGTAGCGACCCGGAGGCTTGCCGAGCACCTTACGAAACATCACGACAAAGCTGCTCGCGCTTTCGTAGCCCAGATCGTGAGCAACAGTTTGCACGCTCTCGCCGGCCGTCAGGCGCTGGAGGGCAAGGATCACATGCAGTTGCCGACGCCAGCGGCCAAAACTCATGCCGATCTCCTCCATCAACAGGCGGCTGAGGCTACGTTCACTAAGCGCGACGCGCGCGGCCCATACGCCAAGCGTCGCGCGATCCGCTGGGTTAGCCAGCAATAGCTCCGCGAGCTTCTTCAGTCGCGGATCCTCGGGGATCGGAAGTCGGAGATTCTCGATCGGTGCAGCTGCGAGCTCGTCGAGGGCGACGGAGACGAGGCGGCCGTCATGACCCTCAACCTCATAGAGTTCCGGGAGGTCCACTACCCGGACCAGCAATTGTCGCAGAAGACTCGATACGGCGATCGTGCAGCATTCAAGCGGAAGGTTCGCGGTCGCCCTGGGCTCGACAAAGATGCAGAAGCACTCGATATCGCCCACGCCGAAGGCGGTATGCGGCAACCCCCCGGGAATCCATACCGCGCACCGCGGTGGCACAATCCAGATGCCGTCGTCGACTTCGCAATTGATGATCCCGCGGACCGTGTAGAGCAGTTGTGCCTTCTGATGGCTATGCCGTCGGGATCGCTCCCATCTCTCCATGTTGCCGGCAAAGCTGACCGCGATGAGATCACGGGGAACAGTATCGACATGCGCAGCCAAATCGATGCCGACGTCGAGATGCATGCAAAGCCTCTTTCGGGTACGCGAACGTGGCCGGATTGATACATATTGTGGCTAACTTGCGCAATGACGCCGCAGCCCTCGGTATCTACTCTGTCCAGCAAATGGCCTGGGCTCGAGCCACAATTTTCCATCGAGCTCGTCTTTTCTATTGGAGTTGCGTCATGGTCTTGGACACATCCGAATTTCCACTGGTGTGGATGCGCAATGTAGCTGCTACGGGTCCGTCCGACGCCGACGCGGTGTTCACTGTCTTCGAAGAACTGTTGCGTCGCGGTGAAACCTTCATTCTGATGAGCGAGCCGAGCGACCATTCGCCTGCTCACGAGCACACTCAAGAAGAAAAGAAACGCACATCGCTCTGGATGAAGAAGCACCGGCGCGAGCTAAAACTCGTCAAGGCGATGGTGATGATCGAGCCGAGCATCGCGAAGCGGCTTGCGATGAAGCCCTTTTCCATGATGTTTGAGAAGTTCTGGGGTTACCCGATGTTGATGGCCAATAATCGGGACGAGGCGCTGGCGATTGCACGAAAACTGCTCAACGACAACGCATCGGTGTCGCGGCCGGCGGCCGGCTGAGGCCGAGGAGCAGAACGGGGTGAGGAATCCGGTGCCCGCAGCATATGCCGCGGGCTCCGAGTACAATCTGTCAGAAGGAACGAATCCCTCCGATCGCGTCGTTGCCTATGTCGAAGTTGCGGTAATCGACCTCGGCCGTAACCTTGAGGCCCGGAACAACAGTGTAGGCGACATTTGCCGCCAGCCCGAAGGTCTTGCCCTCATCATAGGACAGCTGGACGTTGAAATCCGTCTTCTCATTGATGTTGTAGGTGCCGCCGCCCTAGACAGCCCAGTTGCCATTCCATAGCCTGCTACGACAAAATATCGAAGGGCATATGGCGAGCCGATCAATACTGACATCGCAGTCAGCTCCGCGGCCGAACAAATTGTCGGCAATAGTGCACTTTCGGCAGGTCAGCTTCAGCGCGTGGAGAAGCCTCGTGCAGCTGAAATGACATCCGCGACCAAGTCCTGCCTGAGCATTTCGACGGGAACGCGACCATCGAGAAGGGGCGAAGGGCGGATCAACCAAAGCCATGCCACCCTGGGACAGGTGATCAAGGAAAGCACGTCCCGTATTCCTGGAACAGGTCTGCCATCGACGAATTGAGCCATCGGGAAGACATGCTTCCGGGAGCCCTTTCGCAGTGCAACAACGTCGTTGCGACGTTGCTACCAATGCAATGTCGATCGCGGTATGCGGAGGGTTTTTCCAGATAGGTCGATCCGACCACCCGGCCCGCCCAGTTTTCGATACCCGCAGATCCGAGATCGCTAAAGCCATCGCGCGCTTCGACAACATGGGTCTCGCGCGCGCTCTCGATTTGTGCCCCGGGAGAGGCCCCTGATCGCTATCGACACTGGTTCCGAAACGACGCGCAGCCTCAACTGCGAGCACGTGAACAAATTCCGAGGCCAGGCCGGCGAGGTCATTGTGGATGGCAACGTTGCCAGCCGAAATCAAACCATGCGTTTTTATGACCTCATTGTACTGAGCCAGCACGCGTTCGACTTCCTTTGCAATGAAGCTTTCAAACTCATCCCTGTGAATTCCATTTGCAAAGTCCACAGACTTAGCCATTTCGTGGCCCCCAAGTCCTGAAATGCATTGGCAACGGTGCATGCCCCCACCACCCGCGTGCTCTGTTGATCTCGTCCTCCGGTGTGTGTTCTTGTTGACCAGGCGTCCTTGCAGCTAACGCCTCGCCGTCGTTCCAGTGGCTTCGTGTTCCCGAATCTCCATCGCCGTCGGGACACGCCCGGCGGTGGCGGCGACGTCGAATACCTGGTCCTGGGTCCGCTCGAAGAAATCGGCGGAAGCTGAAGGGCTCGACGGCAATTGTGAATTCTGAAATGAGCCGAAGGCGCCGCGGTCAGCCCAAGCGGTGAATGTGGTGAGCAACAACGGCTCCTCCGGATTTTCCATCCGGAAGCGAAACAGGAATCCAGGCGCACACGCTGCCGCCGTCCCTACGCCATCTATGTGCCTGCGACCGTTTTCGATGTGCTCTGGTTTGCACCAATGATGTACGATGCGAACGAACAATTGACCTCTCCAATTCAGTGATTGTTGCGCGGCACGTTCCCGGACTGGGCAACCCTCTGGTACTTGACCGCCGGCTTCAAAATCATGCCGCTGCCGAGCTGATCCACCATCTCGCGCTGGATCTCCTGCCATGGCGTCTGGCTTGCAGCAATCTTGAAGCCACCGGACTCAACGAGCTTGGAGCGCCTCAGTGCGAACTCTTCATCCGAGATCAAGATGTTCGCCGTCCCCTGCTTGAGGTCGATGCGTACCCGGTCGTTCGTCTCAAGCAGGGCGAGCCCGCCACCCGCGGCCGCTTCCGGAGAGGCATTGAGGATGGAGGGCGAGCCCGAAGTACCCGACTGGCGGCCATCGCCGATGCAAGGCAGCGACAGTATGCCCTTTTTTATGAGTAGCGCCGGCGGCTGCATGTTCACCACCTCCGCCGCACCCGGATAGCCGATCGGTCCCGTTCCCCGCATGAACAAGATGCAGTTTTCGTCGATCTTCAGCTCTGGATCGTCGATACGGTGGTGGTAGTCTTCCGGACCCTCGAAGACGATGGCGCGGCCTTCGAACGCTTCGGGGTCCTTCGAGTTCGAGAGATAACGTGACCGAAATTCGTCCGAAATTCCGCTCGTCTTCATCACCGCATTTTCGAACAAATTGCCCTTCAGCACTGCGAAGCCGGCTTCCTTGCGCATCGGCTTGGTCACCGGGAAAATCACCCTGTGATCCAGGACGCTGGCGTTCGCGCAATTCTCGCCTATCGTGCGCCCGTTGACGGTCAGCGCGTCCTCGTGAACCAGCTTTCCCTTCATCAGTTCGTTGACCACAGCAGGAACCCCACCGGCGCGATGGTATTCTTCGCTGAGATATTCCCCCGCTGGCTTCACATTCACGATCAACGGTACCTTGCGGCCGACCTTTTCCCAGTCCTCGATGCTCAGCTCGACGCCGATATGGCGGGCGATGGCATTGATGTGGATGGGTGCATTGGTTGATCCGCCGATAGCGGAGTTGACAACGATGGCGTTTTCGAACGCCTTCCGAGACAGGATGTCGCTGGGCTTCAGGTCCGCCCACACCATCTCGACCGCCCGCCTCCCCGTCTCGTAGGCGATCTGCCCGCGCTCGCGATAGGGTGCGGGAATTGCAGCGCAACCCGGGAGGCTCATGCCGAGCGCCTCGGCAAGTGAGTTCATGGTGGTGGCAGTGCCCATCGTGTTGCAGTGGCCCACCGAGGGAGCGGATGAGGCAACGATATCCATGAACTCGTCATAGCCGATCTCGCCTGCAGCGAACCGCTCGCGGCTTTTCCAGATGATGGTGCCGGAGCCGGTGCGCTCGCCTTTCCACCAGCCGTTCAGCATCGGTCCGCCGGAAAGGACGATGGCGGGAATATTCACGGTGGCTGCCGCCATGATGCAGGCCGGAGTGGTCTTGTCGCATCCCGTGGTCAGCACAACGCCATCCAGCGGATAGCCGTAGAGCACTTCGACGAGGCCGAGATAGGCGAGGTTTCGGTCCAGCGACGCTGTCGGGCGCTTGCCCGTTTCCTGGATCGGGTGAACCGGAAATTCGAGGCACAGCCCACCCGCGGCCGTAATGCCGTCGCGGACACGCTTGGCGAGTTCGAGATGATGACGATTGCACGGCGACAGATCGGATCCGGTCTGCGCGATGCCGATGATCGGCTTGCCCGACTGCAATTCCTCCCGCGTGAGGCCGAAGTTCAAATAGCGCTCCAGATAGAGCGCCGTCATGCCGGGGTTGTCGGGATTGTCGAACCAGAGCTTGGAACGCAGGTTGGCCTTCTTTCGTTCGGCACTCTGCACTGCGGATGCAACGCTTTCGCCTGGCCTCGCCGTGGCACCGTTGGCATGAGGTCTGCTCTTGTTGTTGTCGGCCATTTCCGGATTCCTGTGTCAGTCCGTTTTGTTTCCCGATCCCCGTTCAGAGGGACGAGGAAACCATTCAACCTTCGAATTTTCCGCCGAGTTCGTCCTCGATGTGGGCGAGGATGATCTCGTCGAAGTGGTTCTCCACGGTGAAGCCCAGTTCCCGCGCTCGCTTGGCCTCGACGCGCGGCTTGACGCCGACGATGCGTTGGATGCGTTCGTCGGGTTCGTACCGGATGCGTGCAGCGACCCTCGCGCCGGCAATCCGCTTGAGCGCCGCGATCTGCTCGCCGACGGTGCAGTTGATGCCGGGCACGGTAAGACTGACGTTCGAGCCGAGTTGCTCGCGGTTAAGGCTGGCGGCATGAATCAGGAAGCCCACTGCCGAGCGCGGCGATGCATGAGTGTGCGTGACGGTCTCGGGCACGGGCAGGATCGCTTCCTGCCCGGCCAGAGGCTCACGAATGATGCCGGAAAAAAAGCCGGAGGCTGCGGCATTTGGCTTGCCTGGCCGCACGCAGATGGTCGGCAGCCGGATGCCGACAGCGTCGACAAAGCCCCTGCGTGTATAGTCCGCGAGCAGCAGTTCGCAGATCGCCTTCTGCGTCCCGTAGGATGTCCGCGGCGTCAGGTGGAAATCATCCGCAATGGTAGCGCCGAATGGAGCGCCGAAGACCGCGCCGGACGAAGCGAAGATCAGCTTTGGATGATAGTCGCGATCAGCCTTGCGTATCGATTCCAGCAGATTGTGTGTGCCGCCGAGATTGATCCGATAGCCCTTTTCGAAATCGGCTTCCGCCTCGCCGGACACGACGGCTGCGAGATGGAAGATAATATCGGGACGCTCGCGGATGGCCCTGTCGCTCTCGCCCGGCGCCGAAATGTCCGCTGCGACGGCTTCGACGCTGCCGCCAAATCCGACAGGTGCCGGAGGAGCCACGATATCGATGAGGGTCATCTTGCCGATCGGCTTGCCGTTCAGCCCGCCGTCATTCAGGAGCCGCTCGGTGAGTTTGCGACCGATCATGCCGGCCGCGCCGATTATGAGAATATGCATTTGGTGCTCTACCTCACGCTGATTTCGTCGCCCAAATTGTCCCGATCGCTGAACCGACCGTTGGCGCTCACATGACCAATTCCACGAGGTAAGGCCCGGGCGTTGCCAGTCCGCGACCGAGTTGGTCGGCCAACTCTTCAAGTGTCGTCGCCCGACCTGCCTCCACGCCCATGGAACGAGCAAGGCCAACCCAATCGAGGTCCGGACGCCCGATGTTGAGCAAGTCCAGGGCTTTCGGTCCCGGACTTGGCACACCGACATTCGCAAGTTCCTGCTTGAGGATCGCGTATTCGCGATTGGCGAAAATCACGGTGGTAATGTCGAGGCCCTCGCGCGCTTGCGACCAGAGCGACTGAAGGGTGAACATCCCGCAACCATCCGCCTCGAGACAAAGCACCTTGCGATCAGGACACGCAATTGCCGCCCCGGTGGCCGCTGGCATGCCAAAGCCGATAGAGCCGCCGACGTTCTGAAGCCAGTCATGCGGTCGGGAATTTCTTGTTGCCGGGAACAGCCCGCGGCCGGAGGTCACCGATTCATCGACGACGATGCCCTGGTCTGGAATAAGCGCACCGATTACAGCCGCCAAGCCGGGTAGTGTGATTGCTCCGTGGGGTAAAGCCGGGGGTTCAAGGGCTTCGACTTTTCTATCGGTGCGGGCGCCGATGAGATCCGCGAGGGCCGCCAGCGCCTGAACGATGTCTTCGTCCGGAGTCGCAAGCGTCGCAACTTCGCAGCTTTGCGGCAGCAACACACTCGGCTTTCCAGGATGGGCGAAAAACGCTACCGGCACTTTCGCACCCGCCAGCACGATGGTGCTCAGTTCCCCCAGTGTGTCGAGAGCGTGACTAATTGAATACTGGAGACGTTCGACAGCCAGCCGTCCCGCCCCGCGCTCGAATCTCGGATTGAAGGTTTCCGCGAGAAGGTGCGCACCAGTTGCCTCAGCGATACGGGCCGCATATTTCAGCCCGTCCCCAAGCAGTGCGGCGTTACCCAGAAACAGCAGCTTCGGTCCAGGACCGCGCAGCGCTTCGGCTGCGAGCGTGATTACCTTGTCATCGACGATCGCACGCGCGGGCGGCGGCGGCACTTCAGTCGGTCCGACAGCCTCGCCCCAGGCAGTATCTGCGGGAAGGATCAGCGTCGCCACACCAGCCGTCGGGCTTCGGGCGGCAACGATGGCATCGGCGCCATCTCGCGACACTGCATTCGCATCGCGCGACGTGCGCACCCATTTGGAGAATGGCCGAGCGGTTCCCTCGACGTCGGAAGTGAGAGGTGCGTCGTGCTGGCGATGGTAGCTCGTATGATCCCCGACGATATTGACGACAGGTGTCCGCGCACGCCCGGCATTGTGCAGGTTTGCATTCCCATTCGCGAGCCCCGGCCCGAGATGCAGCAATGTCGCAGCCGGTTTTCCGGTCATGCGGGCGTAGCCGTCAGCTGCTCCTGTTACGACGCCCTCAAACAGCCCCAGGACGCAGCGCATCCCGTCGATGCGATCAAGCGCCGAAACGAAATGCATCTCGGAGGTACCAGGATTCGTAAAGCATACATCCACTCCGCCATCCAGCAGAGTATGCACCAAGCTCTCGGCCCCATTCATTGAATGGGATCCTTCTGAACTTCGATTCTTAATTTTAGGGCTGTCCAGCATTTCTAATAGCTCTTCAAAAGAAGGGGTCTATTTTCACTTTCCATCGCGCTTAGTTCTTCCGAGGCGCGCGCAGCAAGGTATCTGCTGTCGCTCGCGAGGGTCACGAATTGCCAGCCCTTGGCCGCCATCTTCAGTGCGTAACTGCTGCTCGCGTTATGAAGACCTGGGATCACCTTGTGCCGCTTGCACGCCGCCAGGATGGTTTCGAGCGCCTTGACGACCGGCTCCTCGGTCTGATCGACCTGGGGGGTGCATCCCAATGTAAGCGACAGATCCGCCGGGCCAACGTAGGCTCCATCAACGCCGGGCGTGCCCAGGATTTCGTCAATATTCTCCAGCGCCTCCTTCGTTTCGATCATCGGCATCACGATGACCGTATCGTTGGCGTGCTGGGCGTAGTCTGAACCGGCATACAGGGAGGCCCTTATCGGACCGAAGCTGCGATTGCCTTTCGGGGCATACTTGCAAGAGCGCACGAGTTGCTCTGCTTCCTGGCGCGAATTGATCATTGGACAGATGATCCCATAGGCCCCGGCATCCAGCATTTTCATGATCGATGCCGGCTCGTTCCAAGGCACGCGGACCAGCGGAATTGTGGTCGTCGTCGAGATTGCTTGAAGCATCGTGACAGCGATCTGGTAGTCGATGAGGCCATGCTGCATGTCGATGACCAGAGAATCGAAGCCCTGATGCGCCATGATCTCTGCAGAGAAGCTCGAAGGTATCTGCAGCCAGCCATTGACGACCATGCCGCCACCGGACAACTTCGATCTCACGGTATTCTCGCGCATCTTGAGACTCCTTCCTGGGTAGCCGCCGGCAACTTTCATCACCCTCTTCACGAGGCAGGGTGCTTCGGTTTCGGGGGCTGCTTGTCTCTTATCGTGGCCAAAACAGCTGCGACCTGACGCACCCATCGGGTACCCCGGTCAGCATCAGCTGGTCTCGCGCTATTGCACTAGGCCAAGCAGACTGGTTGGGATGCTGCGCTCACGCGCCGCTCCCCTTGCCAGTCTTCCGGAGAGCTGCGGTTGCCACAGGATCATGCTCGAAGGTAACGGGATCAACGACAACGCCGTAAATGTTACGAGCGGCAGCGGGACTCACCAGACCTTCCTCGACGTCGAAAACGACACGTTCGGGATCGCGGGCATGAGGATCGCCATACCCGCCGGCACCGGATGTTCTCCAGCTGAGCACGTCCCCTTCGTCCAGCGTATAGGTGCCTTTCGAATTGAGCTCGCGCTCGCCGCTTTGGCCGGCATTGAGCAGCGTGACGCCTTTCGTTCCGCTATGGCCTCCGAACAGGCCAAAGGGCGCGAATTTCACGCGATCGCCGAGGTTGAACATCTTCACATTGCCGACTGTCAGCTGCAAATCGCGCCGCACACCGAAGCCGCCACGGAACGTGCCGGCGCCAGCCGAGTCGGGGATCAGGCCGAAATGTTCGAACAACACCGGCCTGCGGCTCTCCTGCACCTCGATGGGCACGTTGCTTGCGTTCGCGGGAAAGGAGGTGGCCTCGAGGCCATCCTTGTTCGACCGCGCACCGACACCACCCATGGTCAGCTCCCAGCAGACGAAAGGCTGGCCCGTCTTCGGATCGAGACCACCAAGGATCGGGTTGAACATATGCGAGCCAGCCGCCAGGCTTCGGCCAGGAACCGCCTGCGAAAGGGCTGCCATCACCACCTCATAGATGCGCGGCGAGTTCACGGCACGGCCGCCGCAGGGTGCCGGCCGGCGCGGATTGAGAAAACAGCCTTCCGGAGCCGTGACCGTGATAGCGCCGATGATCCCCTGATTTTGCGGCAGGTTCGGCAGGGTCACGCTCTTGACCGCCGCAATGGAGTAAGCGGTCGTGTAAGTGAGATAGCTGTTCATGCCGGCGTCGCGCTGTGGGCCGCTCCCGGTCCAGTCGACGTTGATGCTGTCTCCGGAGACCGTTACCGTCACCTTGAAAACAACCGGGTCCGTGCCCGGCCCGACATCGTCCATGCAATCTTCGTAGGAGTAGGTCCCTGGTTTGAGTTCGCGCAATGCATTGCCCATCGCTTCCTTGCTGCGCGACAGGATTTCGGACATGCAACCACGCAGCGTCGGCGCCCCGTAGCGTTGACCGAGTTCACGCAACCGCCGCGACGCACCCATGTTCGAGGCGTATTGCGCGCGGATGTCGCCGAGCACATCGGAGACCCGGACGTTTGCTTCGATCATCCTGAAGATGTCGGCATTTGGCTCGCCCGCCGTGTAAAGGCGGGTCGGCATGATGCGCAACCCTTCCTGGTAGTTGTCGAACAGCCCCGCAACGCTTTGCGATCCGCTGGCCGCCCCACCGATGTCGATCTGGTGCGCGATGTTCACGGCATACCCCAGAAGCTGGTCGTCCAGGAAGGCGGGAGAAACCATGTAGATGTCCGGCAGATGCCCAGACCCGATCGCCGGATCGTTGCAGATGATCGCGTCACCTTCGCGAAGCGACTCAACAGGAAAGTTTGCAAGCATTCTGCGAACCGCGAAGGCCATGGAGCCCAGGTGGCCAGGGCTGTAATCGCCCTGTGCGATAAGGTTGCCGTCGGGATCGAAGACAGCCGTCGAGAAGTCCGTGCCCTCCCGAACCGCAACGGAGTAGGCCGTACGGCTCAGCGTGACGCCCATCTCAGCAGCGATGGTAAGCAGTCCTCCCCAGACGACGGAGAAGGTTACCGGGTCGATTCTTTCCGGTGTGCCCATTTGATTTCCCTCGTAGAAGAAAGTTTCCGGGTCGATCTTTGCCGGTTTGCCCATTTGATTTCCCTCAAACTCCGCGTCTGCTTTTAGTGAAGGTCAACGATGATGTTGCCGGATCTATCGACCTGCGCGAGGCTGTTCGGCAGGATGACGATCGTGGATTCATGTTCCTCGACGAGTGCAGGGCCCTTGAAGCGTTCCCCTGACTTGAGCAGATACCGGTCGTACACCGGGCACTCGGCAAAGCCGTTCGTCTCCGGGAAGTAGACGCTGCGGTGGTTTTTCAACGCCTTGTCGGCACTGCCCCCCAGTGCGGGCGTGTCCGGGAACGTTAACTTGGGCAGTTCCACACGCGCGCTCAGGTGCAGTTTGACAAACTCGACGCTGTCGTCACGCGAGAATGTGCGCTCTCCATAGGTCTTGCCGTAAACCTTGAAGAAGGCATCACGAACTTCGGATGCAGCCGCATCGTCGGAGGGAAGCTCGACGTTGATTTCATAACCCTGACCGACGAAGCGCATGTCGGCGCTGAAGGTGAAATGAACGTCACGACCGTCGAAAGATCCGGCTGCAATCTGGCGGCGCGCTTCCTCCACCAGAAGCTCGAACGTGTCCGTGACCTGATCCACGTTGGCGTCATTCGTCTCGACGATCAGCGTTCGGGCAAGGTCGAAGCGGACATCGCCCATCAGAAGGCCGACAGCCGACTGCACGCCCGCACCACTTGGAAAGACGATGCGCGTGCAGCCCAGCATGCGGGCGATGCGCCCGCCGTGAACAGGGCCGGCTCCGCCAAACGGGATGAAGGAGAAGTCCCGCGGATCCTTGCCGCGGCCGACCGAGACGACGCGTGCAGCCTCTGCCATCTGAGCAGTAACGACCTCGAAAATCCCCCATGCCGCGGCAGCTGTGTCGATTCCGAGGATGTCGCCGACGTGCGTCTGAATGCCCTTGCTTGCCGCGTCGCGATCAAGCGACATCTTGCCGCCGAGGAAGTAGTCCGGGTTGATGTAGCCCAGGATTACGTCCGCGTCGGTCACTGTTGGGCGCGTCCCACCGCGGCCATAGCAGATCGGCCCAGGAACACTGCTGGCACTTTCAGGCCCGACCTTGATCGAGCCCATCTCGATCCGAGCGATACTGCCGCCTCCGGATCCGATCTCGACCAGATCGATCGCCGGGATATCGATGGGCAGACCGCTGTTGGGCTTTAGGTTGACCATGTCGACCTCGAACTGGCCGGCAAGGAAGGGCTTGCCATCCTCGATCATGCACACTTTGGCGGTGGTTCCGCCCATGTCGAAGGAGATGATGTCATTGCCCGCAGCCTTGGTGTAGCGCGCGGCGGTCAGCACACCCGCTGCGGGGCCTGATTCAACGATTCGTATCGGGAATTTCTTGACGATCTCGGGGGTCGCGATGCCGCCGTTCGATTGCATGATCAGCAGCTCGCCCTTGTATCCGCGCTCTCGCAGACCATCGACCAACCGCTTGACGTAACGCTGAACGGGCGGGACCACATAGGCATTCAGCGTCGTCGTGCTGCCGCGCTCATACTCGCGAAGAACCGGCGAGATTTCGGATGAAAGCGTAACCGCGATCGACGGCGCGACCTCACCCAGGATCTCCGCAACGCGCTGCTCATGGGCAGGATTGGCATAGCTGTGGAGGAAGCAGACACCCACCGACTCGATGTCTGCGCTCAGCATTTCGGCAGCAACGCGCCGGACGGCATCCTCGTCCAGCACCTTGTGCACCGTGCCATCAAACAGCATCCGTTCCGGCACTTCCCAGGTGTATTTGCGCCGAACCACCGGAACCGGCCGATCAACGCTCGTGTCGTAGATCTCGGCGCGCCGCTGACGTCCAATGATCTGAACATCGCGAAAGCCTTGGGTTGTGATCAGAGCCGTCTTTGGTCCGTTTCTCTGGATGATTGTGTTCGTGGCAATTGTTGTCGCGTGACGCACATCCGAAACATCGGCCACCGAAATCCCCATCACCGCCGTTATTTGTTCAATGCCGTCGAGAACAGCCAGCGATGGATCTGCCGGCGTTGTCAAAAGTTTCAGAAACTCAATTCCGTGATCCAGATCGTTGAACAGCGCGAAGTCTGTGAACGTGCCGCCAACATCTACGCCTATTCGATAGCTCATCTCACCCTCAGCAAAACCAAAATTGCCCGCCAATCAATCGTTGGGCTTAGCGGAAATTATTTCCGCATATTTCGAACCAAAGCGCAAGACCCTTTCGCGCGAAAATTAAGGCGAATGCGTTTGTGCGACGTTTTCTGCGATTTGCTCGGTGATACGGCCCATGCGCTTGGGCCCTCTGGCCGACCCGTTCACAGCCGCCGCGAGTGGCGGTGCGGCATCGAATTCCGTTGGGAAATTGATGCCCTCCGAGAATCCACCAAGGCTCCGAATCGCTCAGTTCCGGAAACGGCGCGGTTTGGTTGTGCTCCGGCGACCGGCAAATCCGACAACAGGGATCAGCCACGCCCTACGAATGGCATGTTGGTAGCCATCACGGTCATGGTCAGAATGTTTGCCGACAATGGCAATGAGGCCATGTGCAACACGGCGGCGACAACATTGGCTACATCCATCACAGGTTCAGGGATGAGGCGACCGTCTGCCTGTCGCGCGCCAGTTGTCATTCTGGATGTCATCTCGCTTGCGGCATTGCCGATGTCGATTTGGCCGCAAGCGATGTTATGAGGGCGCCCGTCGAGGGCGCATGCTTTGGTAAGGCCGGTGATCGCGTGCTTGGTGGCTGAATAAGGTGCCGACATAGGCCGCGGCGTATGAGCCGAGATGGAGCCATTGTTGATGATCCGCCCGCCCTTGGGAGATTGTTGTTTCATGACTCGGAAAGCCTGGCGAGCACACAGGAACGGCCCCGTGAGGTTGGTGTTGACGATTGCTGTCCAGGCCTCCAGCGGAAGTTGGTCAATGTCGACAGCAGGAGCCGAGATTCCGGCGTTGTTGAAGACGACGTCGACGCGACCAAACCGCTGGACGGCGTGGTCGAACAAAGCTTCCACTGCCGCAGCGTCCGTCACGTCGGCGCGGTGCGACAGTGCCCTCTCCCCGGTTGCGCCGGCCGCAGCAATTGTCTCGGCCAGTCGGTCGGCGCGACGCGCGGTGACGATGACATTGTACCCGGCTTCGAGAAAGGCGATCGCGGTCGCCCGGCCGATACCGGATGATGCCCCGGTGATCAACGCCACTCGTCCCTCATTCATATTGGGTCTTTCCTGCTGACTGCTTGTCATGACTTTGTGCCTCTGTGCAGGGTGCCAGCCGCGCCAAGCAACCGCTCAGGCTCGGAAGCCCGCAAGTCTTCGCGCGCCCTCAAGCAGGCGCGAGCTGCGTATTGCATCCGGGATATGAGCGCCGATGCGCGGTTCAGCTATCAAGCAATGCCGGGATGATTGATCGACTTGTGGATTGGCCCGATCCAGCCAACAGCAGCTTGCGCCACTGCCTCTCTCATCGGACCGTCGATCCATCAGCCGTAGGGTTTATCTGGCCCTGTACCGGCACTGACATCTTGATATCACTCCTCGGTTTTTGATGGGGGCGATTGCGCTTCCAGGATGTTCTCGACCTTGCGAACAAGGTCCGCAAGCCGAGGTCCAACTTCATTCATCAAGAAGCCAGGATCGAGATAGTCGGCAATTCCGCCGCAGTTGAAAGCAACGACATTGCCGGTATCGCGCATTCGCAGGGGCACGGCCACCGCTCGAATATGCGACAGCCACATCCTGTCGGCGATGCAAAATCCCTTCTCGCGAAACAAGGCAACGTTGTCGTCGATCTGTCTGCGAAAACTATCCAGGTCGGGAATCCTGGACTTCAGCAAGTCCAACACCTCCTGCCGTTCGGCATCATCGAGGCCGGCCAGATAGGCATGGCCCATCGCAGTGCGCTCGATCGGAACACGCGAGCCAACTTCAAACTTCAATGAGAACTGGTCCTCCACGCTCTCCCTCGCGGTGTAGAGCATCTTGTCTTCGTAGCGACGCGCAATGCACACCGGAACATGCGAAAATCCCGCAAGCTCTTTCATGAGTGGACGTGCAACGTGGCTTACCAGGTCGTTGGCCATGTAAAGGTAACCCAGCGCAAGACAGGCGTCGCCCAGCCGATATTTGCCGACCTCGGGCAAATATTCGACGTAGTTCAGATTTCCCAAGGTGTAGCAAAGCCGCGAAACCGTGGCGTTCGAAAGACCTGAAAGTCGAGCCAGATCTGTTGTACCCAGCACCTCCCCTTTACCCAGGAAGCGAAGCAGCGCGAGTCCTCTCGAAAGCGCCGTCACAAACTGCCTATCGCCCGAATCTTCTTCGAAATCAGCTATCGGCAATGTCTGCGCTCTTTTTCTCATTCGGGTCCTCTTAGATCGCGCCAGGGATTGGAGGCCACCTTTCGGTGATAACCAGCCTCCATTCTCTCATAGCCTTCCAACGTTGCGAAGCAAGCTGGCCACGATGGATCATAAAGTCGGCGCCAGGACATCGGCCCTGCTCCTCTGATTGCTCTTATACGCTGCCAGCGTACCGCCTCGTATGATCTTGCCAGGAAGGGGATGCCCGACGAGCTGTTCGACGCGAAGTGACACCTCGCGGAGTCGGTCCAGATCGATGCCCGTCGAGATATCCATCTCCTCACAAACATAGGCTAGGTCTTCCGTGCAAATATTACCGGCGGCGCCCTTGTGGCCGGCAAAGGGGCAGCCGCCCAACCCGCCGACTGAGGAATCGAATTCCGCCACGCCAAGTTCCATCGCCGCCACCGCATTCGCCATCGCAGCGCCGCGCGTGTCGTGCAAGTGAAGCTTGATGGCGATGTCCGGCCAGCGCTCCCGCACCGCCGAGATTGTCCGCTTGACCTGCAGCGGATTGGCCCAACCCATCGTGTCGGCCAGTGTCACATGCTTCAGCTTGGCGCCGTTGTCGTCGAGGATCCGGCTCGCCCGGTCAATGAGGCCGATCACCTTCTCCAGCGGCACGTAGCCTTCGAAATTGCAGCCGAAGGCCGCCATAAGGGCGATCATCGTCACGTCGATTCCGGCCGCCCGGAACAGTTCGATCCACTGCGGAAATTCCTCAAAAGTCTGGTCGATGCTGCGGTTGGTATTGCGCTTGACGAAGGTCTCGCTGGCGGTGATGGAGATCTGGCCGTAAACATCCGCCCGCCCCGTGGCCAGCGCATCCTTGAGCCCGCGCGGATTGAGCAGGACCACACGATAGGCAACATCCGGGCGCCGGCCCAGCTTTTCCAACACTTTGTCGGTGTTCGCCATCTGCGGAACCGCTTTCGGATTGACGAAGGATCCGACCTCGATGTCATGAAACCCGCAAGCCAGAAGATCGTCGATCATCGTCACCCTTTCGTCGACCGAAAGGATTTTCGGTTCGATCTGCAGGCCGTCCCGCGGGCCGACTTCGACGATGTTCACTGATTTCGGCAGGTCATACATGATGTCCTCATCATTCTTTACGCCCGGTCGGCGGACGGCGGTCACCGCTGGGCTATCAGCGTCGATAGCGACGCTGCATCCAGAAATTGGTAATGGCGGTCAGGATCAGCGTCGTCGCCATCAGGACGAAAGCGACGGCCGCGCCGAACGGCCAGTTGTTGAGCTGGAACTGCTCGTAAACCAAGGGCGCCATCATCATGAACTTCGGCCCACCCAGCAACACCGGCGTCGCATAGGCGTTCACGGCCAGGATGAAGGTGAGGATCGTGCCGGCAAGGATGCCGGGAAGCGCCATCGGCCAAAGCACCCGCCGAAACATGGTCCAGGGGCCGGCGCCGAGGCTCAGGGCAGCCTCTTCCAACGAGTGGTCGATCCCTTCGATCACGCTTTGCAGGGTCAGGACCATGACCGGCAGGTTGATGGCGACGAGGCCGATGATCACCGCGGTCTCGGTATACATCATCTCGATCGGCTGGGTGATGATCCCAAATGACATCAGTCCGGTGTTGATCATGCCCTTGCTGCCAAAAAGCGTCATCCAGCCAGCCGCCCTGACTGCATTGTTGACGAACATCGGCAGCACGATCAGCATGATCATAAGGTTCTTGAAGCGCGACCGGGTGCGCGCCAGCACATAGGCGAGTGGGAAGCCGAGAACCAGACAGGCGACCGTACAGATGAACGCGACCCGCACGGTGGTGTAGAGAACGGTCCGATAGTACGGGTCGACGAAGAATTTGACGTAGTTCTCGGCGGTGACCGCGTCGATCATCAGACCGCGCGCCGAGTACTGGTTTAGGCTGTAGCGAAACAGGATGAGGATCGGGATCAGAAGCCCGAGCGCGACGATGGCCGTCGCCGGCCCCATAAGGGCGCTCGCGGACAGGCGCGTGACATTGCGCCCTTCGTCCGTCCCACTTGCCGTGATCGTCGTCGCTACGGCCATGCCGTTTCCCCTGTTCCTGTCTGGCCGGAGCCCCTCCCGTCGGATGGAAGGGAGGGGCCGGTTCGGATCAGCCCTTGAAGCTCTTGTTCCACCAGTCACGCAGGGCGATGTCGTTCTCGCTCAGATAGGCGTAGTCGAGATCGACGAGCGCTGCGAGTTGCTCCTTCGAAAAGCCCATGCGCTCGTTGAGCTCAGGGGCAATTTCGGCGTTGGTCACAGTCGGTGGATAGCCCAGCTTGGTGGCAAAGCCCTCCTGCGCCGGCTTTTCGAGCATTGCGTCGAGGAAGGCGTAGGCACCGTCCGCGTTGGGCGCGTTTTTCGGCACTGACCAGCCCAGGACAAACTTGAGAGCACCCTCGCTCGGCACCGCCCCGGCCACATTGATCCCGGCATCCTTCCACTGCACGGCGCGCGCTTTCCACATGATGCCAAGCGAGCACTCCTCGGTCTTCAGCCCCTGCGCAAAGGCCTCGTTGGTCGGGTAGATGCGCACACCCGCCTTGCGCAATTCGAGCAGCAGTGCCTTGCCTGGTTCGACGTCATGCACCGTGCCCCCCATCGCCAGCGATGCCGCCGTCATCACATACTGGTACTGGATGTCGATGAGACCGAGCTTGTCGCCGTGCTTGGGATCGAGGATCTCCTTGTAGCTCTTCGGCGCCTCGATAAGTTTCGGGTTGTAAAGACCGACAGCGGCCGTATAGCCGGAACCGACACCATAGGGATACTTCATCGACGGCAGAAGATTTGCCGCGTTCTTCAGGCGGCTGTAGTCGATCTCTGCGAGGACACCGGCCTGGCCCATCTGGAACCAGGCAAGCGCCGACAGGCCCTGCACGTCGGTGGTGCCACGCGGCAGCCGGGCTTCGGCGATCATCTTGTTGCGGCGGTCGAGGTCGTTTGCCACGGCGTCGACCACATCCCATCCCGCGGGCTTGAGAACCCCGTCCACGATGAACTGGTCGACGAGATGCTGGTAGTCGCCCCCCGAGGTCCCCACCACAATCCGGCCCTTGGAATCGGCCCGCGCCGCGAAAGGCAGGCCGGCGGCGATGCCCGCGGCGGCCACTCCCTGCAAGACCTGGCGACGGGACGGGTTAAAGCTCAAAAATGTCTTCTCCACTGTTCCACTCCGTTTGTTTATTGGTTGCTTCAATAATCCAAGGTGTTGAGCGGGCCGCCCGCGACGCCCCTAGTCGTCGCCTGCCGTGAAGACGTTGGCAGAGGCCGCCGGCCAGCTGACGAAGACCTCGTCGCCGATCTGCGGCAGATTGTTTTCCGCACGATTGGGAATCTGGACGATCACCCGCTCCTCTGACGCGAGGCGAACATGAACGTCGAGGAGGCCGCCCAGGTAGGAGACGAACTCCGTCGTCCCGGGCAGGCAGTTTTCCGCATTGACAGGTGCAGTCGGCGCAACGGTGATGCGCTCCGGCCGCAGGGCGATCACGGCCTGGCCGGTGACACCCGAGGCCCCGTTGGCGCAACGGATCTCGAGACCGCCGGACGTCCGGAACCGCCCCGGCGCCTCGATCATCCCCTCCAAAAAAGTGCTGCGACCGACGAAGCCGGCAACAAAGCGATCGGCGGGCCGCTCGTAAAGATCGCGTTGGGTGCCGACCTGGCGCACCCGTCCTTCGCTCATCACCACAAGGCGATCCGCCATCGTCAGCGCCTCTTCCTGATCGTGCGTGACCATGACGGTGGTAATGCCGAGGGCACGCTGCAGTTCGCGGATCTCGACCCGCACCTCGTGACGCAGCTTCGCGTCAAGATTAGAAAGCGGCTCGTCGAGGAGGAGGACGTCGGGCCGAAACACGAGGGCCCGGGCCAACGCCACCCGCTGTTGCTGCCCGCCTGAGAGTTGGCTCGGCAGCCGCTCGCCGAAGCCGGCAAGGCGCACCAGCCGCAGCGCCTCTTCGACTCTGGGCGCGATCTCGGCCGGGCTCACCTTGCGCATCTCAAGCCCGAAGGCGACATTCTGGGCGACCGTCAGATGCGGGAACAGCGCGTAGCTCTGGAACACCAATCCGGTATCGCGCTTCCACGGCGGCAGCCCGGTAATGTCGCGGCCGCCGAGATGTATCGCCCCCGAAGTCGGCTCGACGAACCCGGCGATCATCCGCAGCGTCGTCGTCTTTCCGCAACCGGAGGGTCCAAGGAGAGCGACGAACTCGCCCTCGGCAACCGAAAGGGTGATGTCGCGGGCCGCCTGGAACTCGCCATAACGTTTGGAAAGGCCGTTCAATTCGAGCTGTGCCATCGTTAACCTCAAACTACCCGGCTGATCTTGACGAAGCGGTCGGTGATCAGCATTGCGACGCCGACCAGAAGGATCTGCAGAACCGAGACCGCGGCGATCGTGGGATCGATCTTCCATTCAAGGTACTGCAGGATCGTGATCGGTAAGGTCGTGCTACCGGGCCCGACCAGAAATAGGCTCATTTCGAGGTTGCTGAACGATGCAACGAAGCCGAACATGGCCGAGGCGACGATGCCCGGCAGCATCGAGGGCAAGGTCACGCGGCGGAACGTCGTCCAGCGATTGGCCCCGAGATTCTGCGCCGCTTCCTCCAACCGGAGGTCGAAATTGGCAAGCGTCGCAACGATCAGGCGCACCACCCATGGGATCACCAGAAGCGTGTGGCCGGCGACAAGGCCCGTCAGCGACCCGAGGACCGGCATGTTGCCGTTGGTTTTGATCTCGATCTCGACTTCGAAAACATAGAAGGCCGTACCGAGCACGACGCCGGGGACCATCAGCGGAAACAGCAGCAGGCTGTTGACGAACTCACGCCCGAAGAAGCGAAAGCGCGAGATGCACAAGGCTGCCGGTATGCCCACCACCATTCCGATCGCCGTGGCAACGACGCCGACCTGCAAACTGAACCAGAAGCCGTCTAGGAACTGCTGGTTGTTGGCAATCTCGGCATACCAGCGCAGTGAATATCCGTCTGGCGGGAAGGAGGGGATTTCCTGGCGGTAAAAAGAGAACCACGTCACGAAGATGAGCGGCGTCAGGATGAAGAGCAGGCATAGACCCGCAGCTGCCTTCAGCAGCCAGCGCCCCAGCTTTCGCCGGTCGAAAGCTCGGACCTGTGTCGATCCCAAGTCTCTTGCGGCCCCGTTCAGCCCTTGGCCCTGGTCAGTTGCGCTGGCGGCAGAGAGTCCGCTCATGGCAAGATTCTCGCACGATCGAACCCGTTGTCGCGAAATTGACCACACATCATCGCAACAAACGCTCGCCTCGAAGGCTCCCGACAAGATCTGGAAACGCCGAAAATCATAGTGTTGTGTTCTTCCTCCTGCCCGGCACCCCAATCGGGCCAACCGGCTTCCAAAGTCCCCTGTCGAGCTGCCGGGATTCTCCTCATTACGCTCAACGGAAATAATTTCCGCATATTTTGAATCAAAGCACAAGCCCCTTTGCGTAAATAAATGGCAGCGCTGGGAAGGTCGTGCGCCAAGCCTATTGTGCTTCTCAAAAAAATATGCAGAAATAATTTCCGCAAAACGTGAACCGCCGATCGGAACGTTGCAAGACGCGCCCATTGGACGCTTGAGGCCAGACGGATGGCAGCTTCGAACGTCCTTGATGGAGGATCACCCAGGCTCGCAATTTCTGGCCGCAAGCGACAAAATCGCGCTGACCGGCTCTCGGACGACGCGACCTTGAGTGTTGAATATTTGGGGAAACGAAAGGACAGCGAGTGATGTCTTCGGAGTATGACTATTCGAGATATGTTGGGCTAACAGCGCCTCCGACAACGGCCGCGCTCCCCCTCGAACAGGACACGCTGCGCCGGTTCGTCCAGGCGATCATGGACGACGACCCGATATATTACAACGAAGAGGCGGCAAGGGCCTCGAAATACGGCGAAATTGTCGCTCCGCCGTTCTATCCGCTGCATGCATTTCGTCGGGCTTCGGGAACGCCGGATCCATTGGAAGTGATCATTGAGCGCCCTGACGCCGATGGCGCGGGTGACGGTGCTGACGCCTACTATGGCCTGGAACATATCAAGGTGCCGTTCAACCGCATCCTGAACGGCGGCATCGAGGTTGAAACGTATCGCTGCTTAAGGAAGGGAGAAAAGGCTGTGGCCACCCCGCGCTACTCCAGCGTGACACCCAAGAAAGGAGCGAGCGGAGATTTTCTGCTCGTCACGATCGAAACACGATTCACAACAGAGGCAGGCGAATTGCTGATGATCAGCAGGCATACGATGGTGTGGCGGTAATGGGCGGCTCTCTCTATTTCGACGACGTCGAGGTCGATCAGACCTTGCTGCGGGTCAAGAAGGGGCCGATGACCACGACGCACATCATGCGCTGGTCTTCCGCAATCGAGAACTGGCATCGCATCCACTACGACCAGCGATTTGCCATCGACCACGACAAGCTGCCCGACGTGCTCGTGAACGGTTCGTGGAAGCAGCACATTCTGGCGCAGGTGATGAAGGATGGTCTTGGGCCAAATGGATGGCTGTGGAAGATAAAGTTCCGCTACGACAAGATGAATGTCGCGGGCGACACGATCTACGCAGAAGCCAAGGTTGCCGAAAAGCAGGTTCTTGGCGGGCTGGGTTTTGTGACGTGCCGGCTCTTCCTGACGGATCAGAACGATACCGTGAACACAAACGGGTGGGCTATCGGCGTATTACCCCTGCGCGGCGGCCGTGAGGTCCCCTACCCCTTCGTTGTCGATCCCGCCTACGCCGATCTCAATCTCCCGAACTATCGATGAGGGCGCAACGATGGGCCTGACACTACCGGATGTGCTGCACCACAATGTTCGTCATTTCGCGCAGAAATGTGCGGTTACGATGGACGATCATGAACTGAGTTTCCTGGCTCTCGCACGCCTGGTCGCCGAAGCGCGGAATTGTCTCGGTCCGCATGTCTCGGCTGGAGATCGGGTTGCGATATGGATGCCGAATTCCTTCGCCTGGATCGCCAGTTTCCTTGCAGTCCAGGAGTTGAACGCAATCGCCGTACCCATTAGCACGCGGCTTACCGCGGCCGAAGTTAGTGGGCTGCTTGACGATAGTGGCGCCAAGGTGATTGCCGTTGTTCCCAAATACCGTGGACGCAACTATCTCGAGGAAGCCGCATCCATCGACGCGCAGCTTGCATCGGTGATTGTCGAAGGCCCCGGCGATGGTTTGGCGGGAGATTGGAAGGCGCGTCTCCGATACCAGATTGCGAACGAAAATTCCTCGGAACTGCCCGATGGCGTCTTCAGCATCCTCTACACATCAGGGACGACTTCGAAACCCAAGGGTGTGATGATCACAGCCGAGAGCTATCTGCGAACAGCGCAGTATGCTGCATTCTGTCAGCGCCTGACACCGTCCAGTCATTTCATCAGCCCTGCCCCCTTCTTCCATTGCAGCGGCAGCATGCATGCGATCACCACGTGTCTGATTGCAGGGTGCACCCTGCACTCGATGTCAAGCTGGGACCCCGAACGCCTGCTCGATCTGGCCGAGCGGCACCGGGCCGACGTGTCCCACGGCGTTTTCTTCCGCGATGTGCTCGCCCTTGGCGTCGAGAAGGTCCGCACCAAACTCGCAACGGTCAAGGTGGGCTATGATCACGCCGGAGCCCAGATGCGACAGCTTCATGATGAGATCGGAATCTCTGGAATCTCCAACCTGTACGGCATGACCGAAACGTCGGGGATGTTCACTATGTGGTTCCCGGACGATCCGCTGATCAAGCGAATGTCCGCGAATGGCCGACCGCAGCCAGGCAACGAGATTCGGATCGTCGACGCCGAAAGCGGCGTGCCGCTGGCCAACGACTGCTTGGGAGAACTTCAGCTCCGCGGACCAACCATCACACCAGGCTACTTCGCCCAGCCCGAGGCCAACCGTCAGGCATTCACGCAGGACGGATGGTTCCGCACCGGCGACCTCGGCTCCATCTCACCGGACGGTGAATTGCGCTACGTGGCGCGCCTGAAGGAAATCATTCGCGTCGGCGGCGAGAACTTTGCGCCCGCCGAAGTGGAGGATGTGCTGCGCGGCGAGTCCGGCCAGAAAAATCTCTGCGTGCTCGGCTTGCCCGACGAGAGATTGCAGGAGATTCCGGTTGCAGTCGTCGTGGCCAACGGCCCGGTGGTCTGGGACGAGGTACTGGCCGGTATGCGCAGGCGCCTGGCCAAGTTCAAAATCCCGCAGCAGATCTTTGTCATCGATGAGCTGCCGACGACACCGGCCGGCAAGATCCAGCGCAACGTGCTGGCAAGCCGGATTGCTGAAGGCAAGCTGACCCGGGTCGCGTGACAGGCGCGTGGAACCACGTGTTCCTCAACCGCACAGGTGAAGAAATACGTTCACATCGCATTCGCAGCCTGACGCGCTTTGTCGTGTCCGGTAGCCGCATACTGAAGGGATTATTCGCATGAAACTGGTGTATTTCGATGACTTCAGGTTGGGTATCCTGAAGGATGGGGCTGTCTTTGATATTTCCTCCATTGCCGACGAAATGCCGAAGACAGCGCCTCAAGACTTGATGGCGGGCCTGATTGCCCGGTTCGACCATTTTCGCGCGCGACTAGAAGGCGCGACAACGAACGGCGGCGGCATCCCCGTCGGAAGCGTGCGGCTGCGGCCGCCACTGCCGCGACCTGCCAATATCGTATGCATGGCGCTCAACTATTTCGACGGCAAGATCGGGCCAGAGCGCGCGCCGATCGACTCGTTCACGAAAGCCGCCGGGTCCATCATCGGTCCAGACGACACGATGATCCTGCCCGACTATCCTGCCATCGCCTTCGAAGGCGAGGCGGAAATGGCCGTCGTCATCGGCAAGCGCGCCACAAACGTTAGCGAGGCGGACGCGATGGACCACGTGTTCGGCTACATGAATTTCATTGATGGCTCGGCGCGCGGCGCCTCCTCGCTGTTCCAGGTCAAGGCGCGCGAAACCTTTGCCCCGATCGGTCCCTATCTGGTGACGGCGGATGAAGTGCGCGATCCGTACGATCTGCGAGTTCGGCTATGGATCAACGGAGCCCTGAAGCAGGATTTCAACACCGGCGCCATGGCTCATCGGATTGCGCGCTGCATTGCCTGGGTCAGTTCGGTGCATACGTTGGAACCGGGCGACGTCCTGGCAACCGGAACAAGCCACGACGGATTGTCGAGCTTCCAGGATGGCGATCTCGTGGAATTGGAAACTGAAGGGCTCGGCAAACTGCGCGTTCGGGTCCGTGACGACCTTAAGCGGACCTGGGAGCGGGACAGCTGGCTGGAGCGTCGGGCAAAAGGAATTCCGGAAAATGCGAACCGCCAGCTATCCGGAAAACACGCGCCGGAACGCAATCCACAGACCTGACGACCCGCTCGCAATTGCAAGGATCGCAGCTCGGATTTCGGATTGCGTTTGAACGTTTCGCTGTTCCGATCACCAAGCGCTGCCGCAGTGCGATCATCGAATTTGGCGACACCAAGGAAGCAGATGAACAGCCATGGTCTACGAATACAAAGACGTCTTGCTGCTGATCGATGGAAACTGGATTCCTGCGACGGATGGCAAAACGATCCCTGTCGTTGATCCTGCCACGGAAGAGGAAATCGGGACTGTCGCTTGGGCCGAGCAGCCAGACCTGGATGCAGCCCTGAAAGCTGCCGGCAAGGGGTTCGATGTCTGGCGCCAAATATCTGCGTTCGACCGTTCCAAGATCATGCGCAGGGCGGCTGACTTGCTCCGGGAACGGGTCCCTTACATTGCGTGGCTGATGACGCGCGAACAGGGCAAGCCCCTGGCCCAGTCGACAATCGAGGTGTCTGCTGCTGCCGACATCATCGACTGGTTCGCCGAGGAGGGAAAGCGAACATACGGCCAGGTGATTCCTGCCCGATCGCCAAATGTCATCCAGATGACTGTGAAGCTTCCGGCTGGGCCTGTCGCAGCCTTCACGCCGTGGAACTTCCCGATCAATCAACTCGTCCGCAAGCTCTCGGCTGCGCTGGCCGCCGGATGCTCCATTGTTGCCAAGGCGCCTGAGGAAACGCCAGCCTCGCCCGCGGAGCTTTTCTGCTGCTTCCTTGACGCGGGTGTTCCTGCTGGCGTCGTCAATCTCGTATATGGCGTGCCCAGCGTGGTCTCCGAATATCTGATCGCCAGCCCCGTGATACGCAAAGTCACCTTCACTGGTTCAACGGCAGTCGGAAAACGTCTCGCCTCTCTGGCCGGACAGCATATGAAGCGGGCAACGATGGAGCTCGGCGGCCACGCTCCGGTCATCATTGCCGACGATGCGGATCTCGATCGGGCGGTATCGCTGATGTCGGCGCACAAATTTCGCAACGCCGGGCAAGTGTGCATATCGCCAACCCGTTTCCTGGTCCAGGAAGCCGTGGCTAAGCGTTTTCTCGATGGCTTCACCGAGGCAGTCGGGGCAATCAGGGTGGGCAATGGCCTTGATGCCGAGACGGCGATGGGACCGCTCGCCAATGAGCGTCGCATGCTTGCTCTCGAGGCCATGGTTAGCGACGCCGTGGATCATGGCGCAAAATTGATCGCCGGAGGACGGCGGATCGGCAACATCGGTTACTTCTTCCAGCCGACCATTCTGGCCGATGTACCGATTTCGGCAAACATCATGAATGACGAGCCTTTTGGTCCGGTGGCGGTGATCAATCGATTTGCCGATCTGGACGAGGCGATCGCTGAGGCCAATCGCCTGCCCTATGGCCTGGCGGCATATGCTTTCACCGGCTCTGAGAAGAGTGCGACGAGACTAGGCCTGGAGGTCGATTGTGGAATGACGACCATCAATCATCTCGGCTTCGGACTGCCTGAAGTTCCGTTCGGCGGCATCAAGGATTCCGGATACGGGACGGAAGGCGGTTCCGAAGCGATCGAGTCGTATTTGGAAACGCGATTCATCTCCAGGGTCGGCTGATCACGGCTGCATTTAACCACACGCTCTGCCGACGGCACATTCGTGTGGCGCACGGTCGGCGCGATACGCGACGGAGGTAAATTTGACGAATCGTCTTCGATGGCTCGGCCATTCAGGTTGGCAGATTACGACCGGCAAGGGCAAAGTGTTCCTCATCGATCCCTGGCTCACCGGCAATCCGCTTGCGCCCCTTAGGCTGGACGAGTTGCCTGCAGCCGACTTCGCCTTGTTCACCCATGATCATGAAGACCATACCGGCGATGCCGTGGCGGTCAGCGCGCATACTGGCGCGGTTCTGGTCGGGCAGCCGGAAACGACGAGTGCCTTTCAAGAGAGAGGCGCCAAACGGGTATTGGCCATGAATATCGGCGGCTCAGTCGATCTCGATGGCGTTATCGTGACGATGACGGACGCTTGTCACACCAGCGCGACAGGCGTCCCTGCAAGCTACGTCCTGACCCTCGAGGACGGAAAGGTGCTCTACCACGCCGGCGATACCGGCCTGCACGCCAACATGGCAATTTGGGGCGAACTGTTCGACATCGATATCGCGCTGCTGCCGATTGGCGACAGGTTTACCATGGATGCCCGGCAAGCCGCCAAGGCCCTGAAGCTTCTGAGAGCCAAAGCCGTATTGCCAATGCATTACAAGACATTTCCGCTATTGGCACAGGACGCGACGCAGTTCGTTAAATTTGCAGAGCGCGAAGCGCCCAGAACGAAAGTTCATGTGGTCGAACCAGGTGAAGAGCTCACCTTCTAGGCCGCCACGACGGATCATGGAACATTCAATGCGCCGCCGCATCCTTCACGCCCATCAGCGCAGAACTTCTCCAACCGCCAGCGCGGCGTAGCCGGTGCCGGTTACTGCCCTTCAACGGCGGCGTGGACGCCGCGCGGAGGAAAGAGTCCGAAGGAGAAAAACGACATGGCAAACGGCCAGAGTTCTGCAATTCGCGGCCTGGGTTTCGGTTTGCTCTCTTTCGCATTGTTCTCCACCCATGACGCGATCATCAAAGTGCTCGGGAACACCCATTCTGTTTTTCAAATCCTCTTTTTTGCTTTGATGTTCGCGTTTGCGCCGATGACGGTGCTGGTGCTGGCCGACCGCGTCGTCGGCAATTTTCGACCGCGTCATCCATGGTTAGTCCTTTCACATTCCGTACTGTCTTTGATTGTGATGTCGGGCTCGTTCTACGCCTTTGTTAGGTTGCCCCTTGCCGAGGTCTATGCACTACTTTTTATGATACCATTGCTGATCACGGCGCTGTCCGTACCACTGCTCGGTGAAACAGTCAGGACATCGCGCTGGATCGCCATTGCCGTTGGACTGATCGGCGTCATGATTGTTCTGCGGCCAGGCGCAACATCATTGTCTTTGGGGCACCTCACGGCTGTTTTGGGGGCCTTCGCGAGTGCACTGGCAAAGATCATCGTGCGCAAGATCGGGGGTGAGGAGCGTCCGGCAGTGATGGTCCTCTATCCCATGCTGACATCGCTCGTTGTGATGGGTGCAATCCTTCCCGCAGTCTATGTACCCGTGGAACTTCCATCCCTTGGATTGATGGCTGCAGTCGGTCTGATCTCCGTCACCGGCCAATTATGTACCATCGCCGCGTACCGCTTCGCACCCGCGGCGGTTGTCGCGCCAACGCAGTATAGTCAAATCCTTTGGGCGACCGGATTTGGCATCGCGCTTTTCTCCGAACACCCAGACGCATCGGTAGCGATCGGAGCCGGTGTGATTATAGCTTCGGGCATATTTATTGCTTGGCAGGAAAGGCGCAATATGCCGCGCGAGAACACATGAAAGTGCGACATTGGCGGTCATGCAAAACGTTGCCCGCCCACTCGAGCGGGCCGAGTTCGAGACCTGAAAGCGGACATATCATCGGGTCGCATAAGCGCCCGAGGGCGGCCCCTTAGCTGACATCTACGTCAGATATTCTCCGGAGTGACAATTTCAAAAGGTATAGACCGTTGAAGGGTAGCGAGCGGTGCTTGTGGTCCAATGACATCGATCATCGTCTGCACGAGAAGGGCGGAGGTCGCCTCAAGCGGATGACAGAGAGCTGCAGTAATCAGTCCCTCAGACAATCCCTTACGCGTCTCGGGTCCGATGTCACGGCATACCACCTTGATCCCCGATCGCCTCTCGGGAGACACTTCCCTTAGCGCACGAAGCACACCGGTTATTCCGCCGCCGACGATCAGAATGCCGACAAGATCGTCGGTTGACTTTAGAAGCTCGGCCACCATTCGGTAGGCCTCACTCGATTCCTCATGAGTGGGACGGCTTTCCTCTGCCATCAGTCGTGAAGCGTGCTCGCGCAAATAGGAGCGGAAGCTGGCGTCCGCGACATCCTGGCATTGATAGCGATGATTGCCTATGAAAACCGCAATACGACCAGGACCTTGGGTGGTTTGCGTAATCAGGAAGGCCGCAGTGCGCCCCAGCTTCCAGTTGTCGGTGCCCACATAAGCTGCCCTTTCCGGCGCGGACTGATCCGTGATGTAAGAGACAACCGGTTTCCCCATCTCCTTCAATGAACGGATGGCCTGGCCAATGATTGGGTGATCCGCCGCGACCACCGCGACAGCGTCGCAAGAATCGCCGAGCGCGATGAGACGGCTCGAGATAGTCTCCGGCGTCAAAATATCCGCGAAGTCGACGACAGGTTCGATAACCTCGTCCCGACGCTCGCGACAGGCGGCAACGATCTTCTTTCCGAATAGCTGGTAGAGGTCACGAGTCGCCTGCTGGAGCAGGAAACCCAATCGGTAATGCGGCGAAATTTTGCGAGCCCGATCGTCTATCGCTCCGATACCGTAAAAGCCAATTTCTTCAGCAGCGCTTTGGACCCGTTGGACTGTTTTCGGCCGCACGGAAACGGTGCCACCTAAAATTCTATTTACAGTCGCCACTGACACGCCTGCCGCAGTAGCGAGATCGTGAATTGTCGGTCGCTTCATGAACGCCCATTCCTATGTTGTATCATCATGATTGAAATTAAATGATACAAATGCAATTTTGATTTTATTTCTGTCTTCTCCGAATATCAACCCTCCGATATAAATCGCGTCGCTTTAAGGGTTCCCGGGGCATTGTCGGCAAGCGCGACGATCCCCACACGTATTTCGAGGTGAAAACTATGGCGGCGATGCTCTAGTGCCCCTCGATAAGCTGTTTCGGCGCGTGGCACGACGGCAGCAAGGAATCCGACGAGGTCACGAAGACTCGCTTCCGCAAGAGGCGCGAACGGTTGAACACCGAGCAACAGGCGGCCGCGCGATGGACGATCTGGCCTTTGGCACCCGCGACAAGCGCGGCAATTGGCGTCCCAGCGCGCCGCTCCAAGTCGGACCCCTTCTGGATTTTCCCTGGAGCTTCGTGCGCGTGCTGAGATGGCTGCCGGGCTACTTCCTGCCGTGGAACGCTGTGTTCATGGGCGTTGGCGCTTTGTTGTGGTTTTACCTCACGCCTTCACGCGAGACGCTCCAGACCCTCGATTGGGGATGGGTACTATATCTCTATCTCCGCAACGCGGCGCTCATTCTGCTCCTCTACGGTGCTCTGGAAATACGCCTCTACTTGAAACGCGCCCAAGGCAACCGCTTCAAGTTCAACGGCAAGTTCCCCGCGGACCACCCATCGGACGTGTTCTGGTTCAAGAGCCAGAATATCGACAACGCGATCCGCACCTTCGTCAGCGGACTGCCGATCTGGACGGCCTATGAGGTGTTGCTGTTGTGGGCCTGGGCTAACGGCTGGGGGCCGTGGACGAGCTTCAGCGAGCATCCGGTCTGGCTTATCGCCTTCGCTCTCGTAATTCCTCTGATTCATGAGGTGCACTTCTTCTGCATCCATCGGCTGATCCACATTCCCGTGCTCTACCGCTGGGTCCACTCGGTGCACCACAATTCTATCAATCCAAGCCCGTGGTCGTCGCTTTCCATGCACCCGGTAGAGCATCTGCTCTACTGGTCGGACAGCCTGATCCATCTAATCGTGCCTTCGCATCCGTTGCTCCTGCTTTACCACTTGCAGGTGACCGGCACTGGCGCAGTCATCGGCCATATCGGCTTCGACAAAGTCGAAGCCGGCGACGGAGGCGTCGATACCCACGCCTACGCCCACTACCTGCACCACAAGTATTTCAAAGTGAATTACGCCGACGGCACGCTGCCGATCGATAAATGGCTCGGCACCTGGCACGACGGCACGAAGCAGGGCGACGAATTGATGAAGGTCCGCTTCGAGAAGAAGCGAGCGCGCATCACGGCAAAACAACAGCAGAATTCATGATGTCATGGATCCGTCAATGTGACGGCAGGAGAGGGAGGAAGTGAAATGTGGAAGCTCTTGAAGATTGCGTGCGCGGGCGCGGCCCTGGCGATCATTGCCCAGGCCGCGATGGCGGCGAACATCGCTATCATCGGCGGAAAGGCCGATGATCCGTTTTTCGCCAAGATTAAGAAGGGCATCGATGATGCGACCGTGGTTGTCCAGGCGCATGGCGGAACGGTGAATTATCTGCAGCTTCAGACCTATGACAACATTGGCGGCGACGCCGCCAATCTTGTGCGCACCGCGATCAGCCAACAGGCATCTATCATCGCCGTGCCAAACTGGGTTCCTGCCGCCGAAGATGAGGCCATCAAGGCTGCCTTAGCGGCAGGTATCCCCGTCATGCTCTACAATTCTGGCGGCGGAGATAAAGCCAAGGAACTTGGCGCCATCAACTACATCGGCAATGAAGAATATCCCGCGGGCCTCGCCGGCGGCGAATATTTTTCCACGCACGGCGCCAAGCATGTCATTTGCGTAAATACCGTGCCGGGCGCCCAGAATCTCGAGGACCGCTGCAAGGGCATCGCCGACAAGGTGACGAAAGCCGGCGGCAAGTCGGAACAGCTGCCGCTGCCTGCGAGCTCATTCGGAGATCCGACCGCTGTTGCCGAAGCCATCAAGGCCACTCTTCTCAAGGATGACTCCATCGACGGTGTCTTCACAATCTCCGCAGGCGACGCGGATTCCGCTGCTACCGGCATCGACCAGGCTGGCAAGACCGGCAAAGTACAGCTGGGTTCTTTCGACATGAACGTCGCTGGCCTCAACCGCATCAAGGATGGCAAGCAACTTTTCGCTATCGATCAACAGCCTTGGCTGCAGGGCTTCCTGGCCGTTACGATGTCTGACGCCTACGTGAACTATGCGTTGAAGCTCGCATCGGCCCCAATTTTGACAGGCCCTGGAATTGTCGACAAATCAAATGTCGAAATCACTCTCAAGGGCGGCGAGCAAGGCTATCGGTAATCTGTCACGGGATTGCTGCCCCTGGTATGATCGAGAGGCCGAGGACTCCTCGGCCTCACCTACAAATGTTCCAAGAATACGACGTTGCCGGCACTTCTGGGAGGAATAGTGCAATGAACACAAATGCTGCCAAGCCTTTTGAAGCGGGATCGGGTGGGGTCGGATCGGCAGGATCCGCAGTTGGCTCGCTGCTTAGACGGCCAGAAGCTGGTGCATTCCTTGGCCTGCTCGGAGTGTTCGTCTTCTTCACGATCTTTGGCGGCACCAGTTTCCTCATGCCGGCAGGTGTCGCGAGCTGGCTCAATGTCGCCGCCAGTCTCGGTATCGTTGCCCTCCCCATGGGTCTTCTCATGATTGCCGGCGAACTCGACATCTCGATCGGCTCAATGATCCCGGCAGGGTCCATGACGGTCGCCATCATCGCAGGCCATTATGGTCTCTCGATCTGGCTGGGGATTTCTGTCGCGCTTGCCATCGGCATCATTGTAGGTCTGGTCAACGGAATATTGGTGGTGCGAACCGCGGTGCCTTCGCTCATCGTGACACTTGGCACGCTATTCGCTGTAGCGGGCGCAGTGCTTGGTCTGTCCGTTATCATCACCGGCACCACCAGCGTCGCCCTGACCAGCACTGGGCTGGCAAAGACCATCTTCGGCTCGTTCATCGGTGCTCAGTTTCAGGTCATAATCCTGTGGTGGATGGCACTCGCGGTAATCTACATTTTCTTCATCCACTACTCACCATTCGGAAACTGGCTCTTCGCTATGGGCGGTGACAAGGAGAGCGCGCGCAATGCCGGTATTCCAACGCAGCGCCTCACCGTTTTGCTTTTCGTTCTGTCGAGCACCAGTGCCGCCTTTGTCGGCGTGTGTCAGGCGATCCTCTTCAGTTCGGCGCAGGTTTCGGCCGGCATGTCCTTTATCTTTAATGCCATCATCGCAGTCGTCGTGGGCGGAGTGCTGCTCACTGGCGGCTTCGGCTCAGTGATCGGCATCGTCTTTGGGACCCTCACCTTCGCCGTGGTGAATCAGGGCATCTACTTCACGTCGTTCGATCGCAATTGGTCGAGCCTCATTATCGGCGTACTTCTGCTGCTCGCAGTGCTCATGAACAACACCTTTCGCAAGATGGCATTGACATACACGCCGAGGAAAAAGTGAGGCCTTGGAAATGGAAACGCCAATTCTCGAGCTGAAAAGCGTCAACAAATCCTTCGGTCCGTTCGATGTCCTGCACGACATTTCGCTGAGGGTGCGCGCCGGCGAAGTGCTTTGCCTTCTCGGCGACAACGGCGCCGGCAAGTCCACCCTCATCAAGACCTTGGCCGGGGTCCACAAACCAACCAGCGGCCACATATTGATGGATGGTCAGCCGGTGACCTTTTCCGGGCCGAGTGAGGCGCAGGGACGGGGCATCGCCACGGTGCATCAGTTCGGCGGCACGTTCCCGCTGATGAGCATCGGGCGGTCCTTCTTCGTCGGCGTCGAGCCGACCAAAGGTTGGGGACCGTTCAAGATCTACGACCGCAAGCGCGCCAACGA
>NZ_JAMYSE010000030.1:0-66611 GCF_040321795.1 Mesorhizobium sp. M0244
AGCCACTTAGGGCAAGGAGGCCGCCTCGACCCAATCGCAACTCGTCGCGGCGAAAAGAACGCCTGGCTTAATCACCGACTTCTTCAACACAATCGGTCAGATCGCGTCATGCGACGCTCGCAACTGATCGACTGCAAGGGGTCGGAACTCGGTCGTTTTAGAGTGATTTGGGTTTTGGCGGCTAGAGCGGCCCGGCATGAGGTGGTCCGGACTGTCAACGAGGGTGTCGGCAGAGCGCGTCTCATAGGGGGGCCACAAGCCAGTGCCACCCCCGCCGCCGACAAACCCCGGCGGGCGGGTGCCTCGGGGACACGATGGTAGATTGCCAATGCGTTCGCGCGTGTGGCCTTAAGTCGCAAACTATTGGCTTCAGAAGCAGGGCGTCGGGCTTCATTGACGGTGCTACCAACACCATATGGTGATCCATAGCCCTCCAAAACGAGAGAAGCTCGCCCCGACGGGTCGCACTGCGGCCGTCAGCCGGCAATTGCTATGAACTAGGAAACCATCATGCCTGAAAATATCAGACTAACTTCGAGAGACGTCCCCCTCATTCAGCTAGGCCTCTATCAGTGCCGCTTCCCGGTGAGCGAAGACCCGTCAGTACCCGGCGGTTATCGTTTTTGTGCTGGGCCAACTTCGCCGGATCGCGCCTACTGCGATCACCACCACAACATTGTGACCGCCGTGGACCCTCGTCGAGCCCGTTCGGGTCTCCACCTCGCTCAACGACGCGCCGCGTAAGTCTGGCTGGCGGCGGCCTCCCGGCCACGCTATGCGCTCCAAGGCCTTGGCTATGACCTTTCCGTCGGCTCGGTCTGGCCCATCCTCCCTTATGCCGTCTTCGCCGATGTATCCCCCGTCGCCCGATTGAGAACGACGACTTCTCGCCGAAGCGATCGCTTCGGAATGCCGTCGTAGCCCGACCCGAAGCTCAGTGTGCTTTTGTAGAGGTCGAGGGTCCGATCCAACGTCTGGACTCCACTGGAGTGCCTGCACTCGAGAGCGATTGGCTCTCCGGCAGCCGATAAGGACCCAAATGCGCCAGAAGCCGACAATCCGCTATCGGATGCTTTCCCGTGTAGCGAACGCGAACGTCCGTTCAGGGCAGCGAGCGGCGCGACCCAATTTGCCACAGTTGCGCACCTTGCCGATGTCGATCCCGGCAGCGACGGGCAGTATTTACCTCAACGTGGGAGAAGTAGAGAGAGGACACGAGGTGCGAAAAAGCAACGCAAATACAGCTGATTAGTTACGACGTAGGTACCCTCGCAGATATGGTATTGGCCGTCTGGGGATTCCTGTACGCGGCTCCGTGGGATGTTGAAGTTATGCGGCAAGTAAATGTAACCCCCGTCGATCCTCGACTGCACCGAAGACCGAGGTACGGCGTGGCAATCAGAACCGCCGCAACAGTTGAATCTCGTCTGTGGGTCAATCTTGTCTTGGTACCAATCATGGGCGTTAGCGGATGTTGAAGCAGCGATACACACTGCCGTGAAAATGAACCTTCGCATGGCATTCCTCAAGGATTGGCAGGCGCTGCTCGTTCGAACGCCTATGTATATTAGCGTTCCCTTAAAAAGATCATTGGCCTCCGACTGACTAACGCAGCTCCAGCAAGCGACGCTCGCAACTGAAAGACCGCATTGGGTCAAATTCCGAATTTGATCTGCTGCAACATAGCTCCGACTTCCTCGCGCGCCGAGCCCGAACTGCCACCGATCCTGCCGACATTATGGCACACCTCAAGTAGAGGCTTCGTCTCGAGCACCTCGGCCCGATTCTGTTCGCGCGATAGAAGCAGCGGTTGGTGATTAAGCAGCATGGAATCGCCGAATTCATGCGCACGGTAGCGGTGCACGGCGAAGGCTGCGGAGGCCTTGGCGAGCAGAGCATCGTCGGCAAAGGCACGCAGCAGCTCGAAATGGCTTTCGCCGGGCTGGTGGACGCCTGTAAGAATCGCATCGACCACGCGAAGCGGCGTGCCGCGCGCGATGCGCCCTGTCGCAATGCGTTTTCCGGCACGCACACCGCCATCGGGATTGGCGGCTGCCTCCAGAGCGCGCACTACGCTCGTGCCGATCGCGATGATGCGGCTGCCGCGGAGCTTCGCCCGCGCGACCTGCGCTGCGGTGTGCTCGGGGATGCGGTAGGGCTCGTCGAAGGGAAGATGCGAATCGAGCGCGGGATCGCCGGTGGAAGAAACGCCCGCGGCATGCGTGAGGGTTGCGAAGCCGATATCGCGCCGACGCCAGCCCTGGAGCGTGCGCCAATCGAGCGCGAAGCCTGCTGATGGCGCTTCGAATGCGGCCGGCTCGGCTGCAATCTTTGTCCAGACATCCCACAGTGCCAACGGCTTGGGAACATGCGCGTATTGGATCGGCCGGCCGTGCCGCGCCAGTCGCGCGAGTACCGCTACGGGGTTGCCGGAGAAACGCAGCTCGAGAAGGCGAGGATGGCCCGAAAGGCGCTCGATGATGGCTTCAAGCGGGCCGAGCCGGAGGCGATCGCCTGGTGAAAATGGCGGCGGAGCCAGCCGGTCTTCCGTGCGCGTGTGGTGATCGCCTGCGCCGAAGGCAATCGCCAGGAAGTGTGTGGGATCGGGAAACGACAGCCAGCCTGCCAGGCGGATCTCGATCGCCTCGTCGCTGGGGAGATGCGTGCCGTACAAGCTGGCGGGCAAGGTGGCAGCGTCATTGGCGACGACCAGATCGCCAGGATCGAATAGTGTCGCGAGTTCAGCGCGCGGCAGGTCGCGCATCGCGCCGTCCGCCTCGACCACCAACAGCCTGGAGCGTCGATCGGGGTGGTCTGCGGCAATCATGCATGTGCCCCGGCGCGAAGCGTAGCGCCGACCGGCAACGCATCGAGCATCTTTTCGATGACCTCGGCAGCAGCGGCCTCGGGGCGTTTCAGTGTCGACGGATCGGCGTCAGCAATTGCCAGCGCGTGCAGCGGAGTGTCCATGTCGCCAGGGTCGAGCGCAAGGAGCCGTATGACGTCGGCTTTGGCCTCCTCGTCCCAGATCGCCGTCAAATGGGCAAGAGCGGCCTTGCTCGCGCCATACGCGCCCCAGCCGGGATAGGCGTTCACCGCCGCATCGCTGGAAATGTTGATCACCAGCGCGCCACGGCCGCCGCGCGCGGACGCCGCAAGCGCACCGAAAAGAGCCTTCGTCAGCCGGAACGCGCCGACCAGGTTGACGGCGAGCGCCGTTTCCAGCTCCTCGCATTCGGTATCGGCGAGTAGCGCCAGTGGGACAGGGCCGAGGCTCGAGGCATTGTTGATCAGGACGTCGAGCCCGCCGAGGTTTGCCGTGACCTGCAGCGCGATCGAGTAGGTGTCCGCCTTCTTGCCGACGTCGCCGACAATGCCGTGCGCGCCCGTCTCGTCAGCGATGCGTTCGACATTCGCGGCGGTGCGAGCGACGAAGGCCACGCACGCACCGTGCGCGGTCAGCTGCCGCACAAGCGCCATTCCGAGCCCGGAGGTGCCGCCCGTAACCGCCACGCGAAGTCCGTGAAGATCAATATTCGACTGCATTGCCGGTGCTCCTTCAAGCTTTATGGCCCCTTGCTACAAGTTCAAGTTAACTTGAAGTCAAGCGGGAATCGTGCTTTCGTTCATGCATGGATTCCATGCTGACCATCACCGACGTGTCACGGCGCAGCGGCGTCGCCTCATCGGCCCTGCGCTTCTACGAGGAGCGCGGGCTGATCGCGTCCGAGCGGGCCGGCTCAGGACACAGACGCTATCCGCGATCCGTGCTGCGCCGGATCGCCTTCATCGTCTTCGCGCAGCGAATTGGGCTGACGCTTGAGGAGATCGGCGCCGAGCTCGCCAAGTTGCCAGCCGATCGCGTGCCGTCGCGTCGGGATTGGTCGCGGTTGTCGGGCCAGTGGACTAAGCGCATCGACCAGCGCATCGCCGAGTTGCAGCGCCTGAGGTCCGGGCTTACCGAGTGCATCGGTTGCGGCTGCCTGTCGATCGACCGGTGTAGCCTTGCGAACCCTGCCGATATGGCAGGACGCAAGGGGCCGGGGCCGAGGTATTGGCTGGGGTGAGTTGGCAGCCAAGTGCGAGACGCTGCGGCCCGGTAACGTTCAGCGGCGATATTGTTCGTCGCTGACTTTCTCCCTCCACTCGACGGCCTTGCTATCAAGTGCTTGCGTCGTCCTGCCAGACGGTCGTTCCTTCTAAAACGCGGCTGCATTTCAGCGGGCCAAGCGAAATAAGGAAATACGTCGAACTGCTCCGGGTGCGGCGGTCATCAACCTCTTCAGTCCCACCCGAAACGGTTGAGAATTGGAGCCGTTGCGCGTTGGCACAGGCTGATCGGATTGATCCGGCGGTTGGGGATACCTTTCTTGCGGCAACGAAGGACGAAGATGGTGTCTAGGCCATCGGTAATGGTAGCCTGTGCAAAATTTCGCCAATCGTTGGTTGATTGCCCGAACGGTACCAAGTCCGGCATTGCCCGCGTCCTCCGATCGGTTTGGTCGGATCGGATGAGGCATTCCGGCCCGCCGACAGCCTGTGGATCGATTCGGTCTCGTGTCCGCTTCAAGGGCATCGACCCGCCTGAGTCCGCTCAGCAATTCATGTGGCCGGATGTGGCTAGCTAAAGCTAGCATCTGACGTGCAGAGTTGCCGCAAGCGTGTTTTCCGATTTCTACGTCGAAGTACCGCCGCTGCACGATGCGAGAGGCAAACCGCTTTTCTCACCTGCGCCTGCTGCCATTATCTCGTCTGTGTCATCGTCGAACAGGAAACAGACATGGGAACAGAGGATGACCTGTGTTCTACCACAGGTCAGCACGGTTCCTGAACCTGTGACCTTAGAGAGAATTGACCGCGCTCTGGATACGCTCGCCCTAGCTATCCACAAGGCTGGCAACAAAGGACGAGCGTATCTTCCGATTTACGAGCGTCTTGAACGCGAAAAGAAGAAATTGATTGCAGAGACGGGCGCTATGTTGCGCGTCCAGGAGCGGCTCAAACAATCTCGGGATCGAACGGCAAAGCAATCTTTTTGAGTTCGTCGCGTCGCCATTGCAGCGATCCGCCCGTACCATACTCTACACGCTCTATCGTATGGCCCATCAAGATTTTGCGAAGCTCACTGTCGATGCCTGCCTCTTTCATACGATCCTCGAAACTGTGCCGGAGGGAGTAAATCTTGTGCTTCGGTGTCGGGAAAAGTTTGTGTGTTTTAAAGAATTTATTCAGGTTTGCAGAAAGTGCCTCTTCACGATTGCGGTAGCGCGGAAAGCCCTGCGGATTTTTCTTAAAAACTTCCAGCGCGACACCCACCAGCGGTACATCTCGCACGGACCATTCGGTCTTGATTTCGCGGGGATCATCCGCGTCCTCCCGTGGGGCAATGCGAATATACGGAACCGGCGTGTCAAGGAAGATCACGGTCTCATCTAGATTGCATATCTCGCTTGGCCGTGCGCATATCTCGCTTGGCCGTGCGCCTGTCTCGATCAGCGCCAGTACGCAGCGACGCGCTTGAGCATCCAGGGATGCTAAAGCGCCAGGCCTCATGATCCGATTGGATATCCATTTGGGTTCGAATGACGGCCGTTTGCGGCGGCGTTTACCACGCTCCGAAAAGCGGAGGTCATCGAATGGGGTGCCTTTTTTGTTCCTCGCCCAGATGAGCAAAATAGCGCCTGTAGAGATCCCGCATGTTGCCGAGATCTCGATTGCCGGCAGACGCCGAATGTGTCGCTGGTCCGACGTCTGGCGGCGGCGCAATACGCTTGAGCCAGAACCGGTAGAAGGTCAGTCCGTCCTCACGCGTGACGTCACCGATCGGCTTATCACCAACCAGGGCAACTAAATTGTTGACGGCTCTCTGCTTTACCTTCTTCCACATTCGGCGCTGCGACTGGCTCTTACCCACGACTTCATGGGCCATGATCTCATCGGCGTAGAGATCAAAAGCTTTGGAGACTTTGACCGGTGGCACCTGCACCCAGCCGAGGAGAGCGTCGGCGACCGCGGGGGCCGCTTGAACGCGCTCCAGCGCCTCGACACGCTTTAAAATTGAATCGACATTCTGAAAGCCTGCCACCTGTCCATTTGAAAGGTAGGAAACGCCCATGGCTTCAGCCCGGCGAACGGCGTCGCGATACTGATCGAGTGCCGACCTCGTCTCGCCGCCGCAAAGGAGCACCGTCCACAGGGTCTTGTCCGCGTCTTCGAGCTTGTCGCGCATGGCACGTGCGAGGCGGCGTTCGTCCGTTCCCAGGGACTTGCGAATGAATCTGCCGCGATCGTCTATGCCGACCATCTTGGCGGGCATTCGCCGATGATAATAGAAAATTCCGTCGCGCTGGACGAGGTAGCGATCCGGGTCTCTGGCGGGCTCTGCGACGGCCTCTTTTCGCATGGGCCAAACTCGTGATGTATCTCAATTCGTATCGCAGATTGAGGCTAGAACGCCAAGGGGCCACCACAAGGGGCGCTCTGCCCAACTGACGTTTCAATGCGCAGTTCACGAATTTGATGGTGCGGTCGAGAAGACTCGAACTTCCACGGGTTGCCCCACAGCGACCTCAACGCTGCGCGTCTACCAATTCCGCCACGACCGCACGTGGTAGGAGCCGGAACGAACCGGCCCGCGGCGTGTAGCAAATCGTTTCCGGTGAAACAAGTGCGCGGCCAGCAATAATCGGCCGGACATCGGCATAAGTCTTCAAAGGGCCGAACGCGCCCGGAACTGGACGTTTGTACCGATTGCCGCCATATGAGTGGCGAGACGAGATATCATGACAGAACGCAGCCAGATCGCCACGTCGTTCCTGCCCTCGCCCGGCTCGGCGCCGGTCGAATGGTGCATCGAGCCCGGGCTCACCGCCTATCCCGATGCGCTCGCAGTGATGGAGGCGCGCGCCGAGGCAATCCGCAGCGGCGCCGCCGGCGAGATGGTCTGGCTGGTCGAGCATCCGCCGCTCTACAGCGCCGGCACCAGCGCCAGCATCGCGGACCTGATCGAGCCGGACCGCTTCCCGGTCTTTGCCGCCGGGCGCGGCGGCGAATACACCTATCACGGGCCGGGCCAGCGCGTCGCCTATGTGATGCTCGACCTGAAGCGGCGGCGCGAGGATGTCCGCGCCTTCGTCGCGGCACTCGAACAATGGATCATCGGCACGCTCGCCGTCTTCAACGTGCGCGGCGAACGCCGCGAGGACCGCGTCGGCGTCTGGGTGGTGCGGCCGGATCGCCCCACACTGCCCGACGGCTCAGCGGCCGAGGACAAGATCGCCGCCATCGGCATCAGGCTGAGGCGCTGGGTGAGCTTCCACGGCATCGCCATCAATGTCGAGCCGGACCTTAGCCATTTCAGCGGCATCGTGCCGTGCGGCGTCCAGGATCACGGCGTCACCAGCCTTGTCGATCTCGGCCTTCCGGTGACCATGGCCGACCTCGACTTGGCGCTGAAATCCGCTTTCGAGGACGTGTTCGGCCCCGCCGTGGTGTCGCCCGTCGAAGCCGCCCGCAGGGCCGGCTGAAACACTCGTCCAACAGCTGCGCCAAGGTTCAAAGGTGTCCCTCGATCATCAGCGTCGAGCCACATCTTTCAGCGATCCTCACATCGCGCCGATCCAGATCGCCATGGAAATGAGGAACGTGCTCATGCACACCAGCGAGACAACATCCTGAACAAGATCGGTCATAACTCTCTCCTGTTGTTAGTATGTTCGTATTTTGTTCTAATTTTGTTCGAATGTCAACGGCCGGAATCCGCGGATGACCGGAATTGCGCGCGGTCAATTCGGCAGGGTTAAGTAAGGGTTGAGAGGGAGATTGCCGATCCGTTCGCGCCGAGAGAGCGCACGGAAAACGGCGGGACAGCTTGCGCCAGTTCACAAGCCGGCATCACCTGAATATCGATATACCCTAAAGCGGCACGACCTTGCCGTCGGCCAGCGTCACGCGGCGGTCCATGCGCGAGGCAAGCTCGTGATTGTGGGTGGCGATCAGCGCCGCCAGGCCCGATTGCCGGACCAGCGCTGCCAGCGCCTCGAACACATAGGAAGCAGTCACCGGGTCGAGATTGCCGGTCGGCTCGTCGGCCAAAAGCACCAGCGGCGCATTGGCGACCGCACGGGCTATGGCGACGCGCTGCTGCTCGCCACCGGAGAGCTCGGAAGGGCGATGCTGCGCCCGCTTGCCGATCTGCATATAGTCGAGCAATTGCGCCGCCCGCTCGGCCGCCTCCTTGCGCGGCAACCCTTTTATCAGCTGCGGCATCATGATGTTTTCCAGCGCCGAGAATTCAGGCAGCAGATGATGGAACTGATAGACGAAGCCGACGTCGTTGCGGCGGATCGCCGTACGCTCGTCGTCGGAAAGCCGGCCGCAGGCACGGCCCGCCAGGATCACGTCGCCGGCGTCCGGCCGTTCCAGTAGCCCGGCGGTGTGCAGCAGCGTCGACTTGCCGGTGCCTGACGGCGCCACCAGTGCCACCATCTCGCCGCGCTTCAGCGAAAAATCGGCGCCGTTCAGAATGGTCAGCTTGCGTGGCCCCTGGACATAGTGCCGCTCGACGCTCTTCAGCTCGATAATGGCCTCGGCCATCATTCATACCTCAGTGCTTCGACCGGATCGAGCCTGGCCGCGCGCCACGCCGGAAACAGCGTCGCCAGGAACGACAGCGCCAGCGCCATGAGAACGACGGAGATCGTTTCGCTGGCATCCATGCGGGCCGGCAGCTGGCTAAGGAAATAAAGCTCGGGATTGAACAACCGCTCGTTGGCCAGCCAGGAGAAGAACTGGCGGATGCGCTCGACATTGAGGCAGATCAAGATGCCGAGCAGCACGCCGGCGATGGTGCCCACAACGCCGATCGCAGCCCCTGTCATCAGGAAGATGCGCAGGATCGCGCTACGCGTGGCGCCCATGGTACGCAGGATGGCGATGTCGTGGCCCTTGTCCTTCACCAGCATGATCAGGCCCGAGATGATGTTGAGCGCCGCCACCAGCACGATCAGCGTCAGGATCATGAACATGACGTTGCGCTCGACCTGCAGCGCGTCGAAGAACGTCTTGTTGCGTTGCCGCCAATCGACAAGGCTGATCGGCCGCTGCGCCGCCTCTTCGACCTTCGGCTTCAGCGCGTCGATATCGTCGGGATTGTCGGCGTAGATCTCGATCGTCTGCGCCCGGCCGTCCATGTTGAAATAAAGCTGCGCTTCCGAAAACGGCATGTAGACGATGGAGCTGTCATATTCCGACATGCCGACCTCGAAGATCGCCGTAACCGGATAGCCTTTCATGCGCGGTGTCGTGCCAAGCGGCGTGATGTCGCCCTCGGGCGAGATCAGCGTGATCGTATCGCCGAGCACAAGGCCGAGATTCTCGGCCATGCGGCTGCCGATGGCGACGCCCTCGCCGGTATCGAAGCCGACAATCGAGCCTTCCTTGATGTTGTTGGCGACGATCGTGATCTTGCCGAGATCCTCGCCGCGTATGCCGCGCACCAGCGCGCCTGACCCGCCGCCGACATTGCCTTGCGCCAGCACCTGTCCATCGATCAGCGGAATGGCGTATTTGACGCCGGGCAGGCCGTTGATGCGGCCGGCGACCTGGGCGTAGTCCTCCAGCGGCATGTCGAGCGGCTGCACGATCAGATGGCCGTTGACGCCGAGAATGCGCGTCAGCAGCTCGGCGCGAAAGCCGTTCATGACGGCCATGACGACGATCAGCGTGGCGACGCCCAGCATGATGCCGAGGAAGGAGATCGAGGCGATGACCGAGATCACCGTCTCCTTGCGGCGCGAGCGCAGATAGCGCCACGCCACCATGCGCTCGAAGCCGGAAAAAGGTCCCGCGGCCGAAGGTTTCGCTGCTGCCGCTTCGCTCATACGGTGGCACCGAAACGCTTTTTCACATCGCCGATCGGCAGCGTCTCGCGCTCGCCGGTCCTGCGGTTCTTAATCTCGATCTCGCCGGCTGCCACACCCCGCGGCCCGACGATCACCTGCCAGGGAAGACCGATCAGGTCGGCGGTGGCGAACTTGCCGCCCGGCCGCTGGTCGGTGTCGTCGTAGAGCACCTCCTTGCCGGCGGCGGCAAAGGCGGCATGCAGCTCGCCGCAGACGCGGTCGCATTCGGCATCGCCCGCCTTCATGTTGATCAGGCCGATATCGAACGGCGCAACCGCTTGCGGCCAGATGATGCCGTTATCGTCATGGCTGGCTTCGATGATCGCCGCGACCAGCCGCGACGGGCCGATGCCGTAGGAACCTCCAGAGACAAAATGATCCTTGCCGTCCGGACCGGTCACCTTGGCGCCCATCGGCTTGGAATATTTGTCGCCGAAATGGAAGATATGGCCGACCTCGATGCCGCGCGCCGAGACCCGGTCGCTCGCGGGCACCTTCTCCCACGCCGCCTCGTCATGCATCTCGTCGGTGGCGGCATAGGGCGTCGTCCACTGCTCGACGATGCCGCCGATCTCGGCGTCGTTCGAAAAATCGGTGTTCGCGCCGGGCACTGCCAGCGAAAGATAATCGCGGTGGCAAAACACCTCGCTCTCGCCGGTGTCGGCCAGGATGATGAACTCATGGCTGAGGTCGCCGCCGATCGGCCCAGTGTCGGCGCGCATCGGGATCGCCTGCAGCCCCATGCGCGTAAACGTCCTGAGATAGGACACGAACATGCGGTTATAGGCGGCCTTGGCGCCTTCATAATCGAGGTCGAAGGAATAGGCGTCCTTCATCAGGAACTCGCGCGAACGCATGACGCCGAAGCGCGGGCGCACCTCGTCGCGAAACTTCCACTGGATGTGATAGAGGTTGAGCGGCAGATCCTTGTAGGACTTGACGTAGGAACGGAAGATCTCGGTGACCATCTCCTCGTTGGTCGGCCCATAGAGCATATCGCGGTCTTGCCGGTCCTTGATGCGTAGCATCTCCTTGCCATAATCTTCATAGCGGCCGCTTTCGCGCCACAGCTCGGCCGATTGGATGGTCGGCATCAGGATTTCGAGCGCGCCGGCGCGGTTCTGCTCTTCGCGAATGATCCGGCAGACCTTGTCCAGCACCCGCTTGCCGAGCGGCAGCCAAGAAAAGCTGCCCTGCCCCTGCTGGCGGATCATGCCGGCGCGCAGCATCAGCCGATGCGAGACAATCTCGGCCTCGCGCGGATTTTCTTTGAGGATGGGCAGGAAATAGCGCGACAAACGCATGGACTGATCCGTGAGAGAGGATGGCGGCGCCGGAATCGGCGCGGCGCAGGCTTGCTTGCCCCGGCTTCATAGCCATTTCATGGCGGAATGGAAACCCGGCCCAGGCGCTGCACAGGCGCCGCAATTGCCGCACACGGCTTGCTGGACGTTTCGCAAGCAACGCCTGCCGTACTATTGTGCAGTGCAGCACGAGATTGCCTGTTTCCGGGCAAAATTCTTCGTGACATTTTCACCCGCCTTAGGCTAGTGTGCCCCGATAACCGAGAGGGCGGAGAAAAATCTGCCCTCCTACGCGGTCAAAGTCTTGGGAGGATGCGATCTAGGCGCGGTAACTCGCTGCCGCCGGACACCGGAAACAGATCGGACGCGTTTAAATTGCAAGGCCTCGCGCCTTGCATTTTTTTTGTGCAATCATTTGGTTAGCGCGACAGATTGCCAAACTACATGACGTTGCGTCAGCCCAAACCCGGCCTCCGGCCTTTACTTGGGTTGACCTTGATGGCTCAGCTTGATTTCAGGGCGTCGGCGTAGGCCTTGGACAGCCGGACATCGGGTAGCCGGCTAATGTGCGGGGCTCTGGTTGAAATCCGGCACGATGTGCGGGATGTCGTCGATGCCGAGACCGAGCCCTCTCGTGATGCCGTAGAAGATGCCCATGAGGACCAGCGTGGCGATCGTCGTGCGCAGCGCGGCGCGCAGCATATGCGGTCCGCGCGGTGCACTCGGAACCGTGCCAAGCGTCACGTCCTGGTCCTCGTCCTGCGTCCTCATGCTGAACGGCAGGACTGCGAACAGCACCACCCACCATGTGGCGAAGAACAGGGCGACAAACGAAACCCAGCTCATGCTTGCTCCAGTTCGACCAGCGTGCCGAAGAAATCCTTGGGGTGCAAAAACAGCACCGGCTTGCCATGCGCTCCGGTCTTCGGATTGCCGTCGCCTAGCACCCGCGCGCCGCTGGCTTTGAGACGGTCGCGCGCCGCAAGAATATCATCCACCTCATAGCAGACATGGTGCATGCCGCCGGACGGATTCTTCTCAAGGAATGCCGCGATCGGCGAACCTTCGCCGAGCGGCTCGAGCAACTCGATCTTGGTGTTGCCGACATCGACGAACACCACCGTCACGCCATGGTCCGGCAGCGCCTGCGGCGCGGTCACCCGGGCGCCAAGCGTATCGCGATAGGCCGCCGTCGCCGCGGTCAGATCCGGCACGGCAAGCGCGACATGATTGAGGCGTCCGAGCATAAGGGCTCCAGGTCTGGGGTAGTGAGTAGTGAATGGTGAATGGAATATTGCGCATTGCAAAACCGCTAACCCACAACAGCCTGCTCACTACTTGTTATTCACTATTCACTACCTCGTCACAAACACCGTCACCAGCGGCTTCTTGCCCCAGGCCTCGTTGGCCGCGCCGCGCACTGCGCGCCGCACCGCCTCCTGGACCAAGTCGAGGTCTTTTCGGCGCTGGCGGGGTATGGAGTCCACAGCGCCGATTGCCGCATCGATCATCAGGTCTTCCAGGCTCTCGCCGCCGGCATCGGCCTCGGCCACGCCGATGGCGACGAGATCGGGATCGCCGGCGAGTTCGTATTTGTCGTCGAGCACGACATTGACGGCGACATGGCCGGCGAAGGACAGCTTGCGACGGTCGCGAATGCCCATCGCCTGGTCGGTGCCGATCAGCCGGCCGTCCTTGTAGATGCGGCCGAACGGCACCTGGTCGATAATCGCGGCAGCACCTGGATAGAGCCTGAGCATGTCGCCGTCGCGCACCTGCGCCACCTGGCCGATGCCGGACGTCGACATCAGCGAGCCCTGCGCCACCAGATGCGCCGCCTCCCCATGCACGGGAACGCCGATCTGCGGCCGCACCCATTCATACATCTTGCGCAATTCGCTGCGGCGCGGATGGCCGGAGACATGCACCAGCGCATCGCCGTCCTCGATGATCTTCACGCCGAGATCGATCAGGCGGTTCTTGATCTCGAGGATCGCCTTCTCGTTGCCGGGAATGGTGCGCGAGGAAAACACCACCGTGTCGCCGGCCGTCAGCGCCACCGACTTCATCTCGTCGCGCGACAGCTTGGCAAGTGCGGCAAGCGGCTCGCCCTGGCTGCCGGTGCAGATGATGACGAGGTTTTCGCGCGGAATGAAGCCGTAATCCTCCTCGGCGATGAATTCCGGCAACCCGTCCATATAACCGAGTTCATCAGCCACATCGATGACGCGCTTCATGGAGCGGCCAAGTACCAGGCACTGGCGGCCGGCATCCCGCGCTGCCTTGGCGATGGAGACGATGCGCCCGACATTGGAGGAGAAGCTGGTGATGGCGACACGGCCCTTGGCATTCTGGATCACACCCTTGAGGCCCTCGCCCACCGCCACTTCCGACGGTGAGTCCCCTTCCCGCAGCGCGTTGGTGGAATCGCAGATCAGCGCCAGCACGCCCTTGTCGCCATAGGCGCGGAAGCGTGCCTCGTCGGTCATCGGCCCCACCGTCGGCGCCGGATCGATCTTCCAGTCGCCGGTATGGATGACGACGCCGACCGGCGTGGTGACCGCCAGCGACATCGGTTCGGGAATGGAGTGCGCGACGGGGATGGCTTCGATCTCGAACGGGCCGACGGTGAATTTCTCGCCAGCCCGGTAGATCGTCACCGGGATCTTCGGTGCCCCTTGCTCGCCCTGCCGCTTGGCTTCCAGCAGGCCGGCGCTGAACGGCGTCATCCAGACCGGCGCCTTGAGCTTCGGCCAGATGTCGTGCAGCGCGCCGTAATGGTCCTCATGCGCATGGGTAATGACGATGCCGCGCAGATTGGCGAGGTTCTCCTCGATGAAACGCGTGTCGGGCAGCACCAGGTCGACGCCGGGCAGGGTGGCATCGGGAAAGGTAACGCCGACATCGACGACGATCCATTCGCGCGCATTGGCCGGCCCATAGCCGTAGAGGGCGAAGTTCATGCCGATCTCGCCGACGCCGCCGAGCGGCACGAAGACAAGTTCGGCGTTTTCCGCTTTCGCCATGATCTTTCCTTCCTTGCCGGTCAAAATCTTGGGCCGTCAAATTCAAGCTGGTCAAATATTGGCCAGTCAAACGCCGGCCGATGCAACCGCGCCGAAATGCACGTCGCCGGCGGCAATCGTCAGAACCGAACCTTGATCGTCGCGGATCACGAAACGGCAGTCCTCGTCAATGGTCTCGAAGGTGCCGCGCACCACATTACCGTCAATTCTGACAGCAACCTGCCCGCCAAGCCCCGCCGCACGCGCCAGCCAGCGCCGCCTGACGGCGGCAAGCCCACGTCCTTCGTTCCACAGCCGGGCATTCTCGCTCCATGCATCCGACAGCGCCAGAAACAGCGTCTCGGCATCGCAAGCAGACCCCAGCGCGTTGAGCGACGTCGCTGGATAGGGCAAATCCTTGGGATAAGCCACCACATTGACGCCGATACCGACGGCCACCGCGGACTTGCTGCCATCGAGCATCGCCGATTCCAGCAGGATGCCGGCAAGCTTGGCGCCGGAAGCGAGCACGTCGTTCGGCCATTTTAGCTCGAAGCGGTTCTTGCCTTGGCTCGCGCCGTCGAGGCCGATTGCGATCCTGTCCTTAGGCACGACGGCGTCGAGCGCGTCGGCCAGCGCCAGTCCGGCAACGAAGCCGAGCGTAGCGGCGAGACGAAGCTCGGCATCGGTGATCACCCGCAGTGTCGCCGCCAGATTGCCCTCGGGCGTCGCCCAGGCGCGCCCACGGCGTCCACGCCCGCTTTCCTGTTTTTTCGATACGACCCAGAGTTTCCCCGGGTCACCGGCCCGCGCGTGCTCCAGCGCCAGCGCATTGGTGGAGCCGACCGTGTCGTGCGCCTCGAGCCGGAACCCTTCCGACGCCGCGGTTGGAGCCAGCCTGAACGTCATTCCGTCAGAAGAAGGTCTTGGCTGCGGCAGCGGCATACGTGCCGATCGGGCCGCCGATCAGCACGTAGAACAGCACGAAGGCGCCACAGAGGCCGAGCACGACCCGCAACTCGGTTGCCATCGGCACGAAGCCGCCGACCGGTTCGTCGAACCACATGATCTTGATGATGCGCAGATAATAATAGGCGCCCACCACCGAGGCCAGCACGCCGATAATCGCCAACGCGTAGAGATTGGCATTGATGGCGGCAAGGAATACGTACCACTTCCCCCAGAAGCCGGCGAGCGGCGGGATGCCGGCCAGCGAGAACATCAGGATGGTGAGGATGGTCGCCATGATCGGATTGGTCGCCGACAGGCCGGCGAGATCGCTGATCTGCTCGACATTGCCTTCCTTGCGCCGCATGGCGAGGATGAAGGCGAAGGTACCGAGCGTCATCACCAGGTAGATCAACATGTAGATGGCGACGCCGCGCACGCCGTCCTGGCTGTTGGCGGCAAGACCGACCAGCGCATAACCCATATGGCCGATGGAGGAATAGGCCATCAGCCGCTTGATGTTGGTCTGGCCGATCGCCGCGAAGGCGCCGAGGGCCATCGAGGCGATCGAGATGAAGACGATGATCTGCTGCCAGTCGGAGGCGATCGGCTTGAACGCCCCCATAGTGACGCGCACCATCAGCGCCATCGCCGCCATTTTGGGTGCCGCCGCCAGAAAAGCCGTCACCGGCGTCGGCGCGCCCTCATAGACGTCGGGCGTCCACATATGGAACGGCACCGCCGAGATCTTGAAGGCAAGGCCGGCCAGCACAAAGACCAGGCCGAAGACGAGGCCAAGCTGGCGCTCGCCGCCGCCCAGCGCCGTGGCGATCTCATGGAAGCCGGTGTTGCCGGTGTAGCCGTAGACCAGCGAGATGCCATAAAGCAGCATGCCCGACGACAGCGCGCCAAGCACAAAATACTTCAGGCCGGCCTCGGTCGAGCGCAGATTGTCGCGGTTGATCGCCGCCAGCACGTAGATCGCCAGCGATTGCAACTCGAGGCCGAGATAGAGCCCGATCATGCCGTTGGCCGAGATCATCAGCATCATGCCGAGCGTGCAAAGCAGGACCAGCACCGGATATTCGAACTTGTCGAAATGCTCCGCCTGGGCGAAGCGGACGGACATGACCAGCGTCACCGCCGAGCCGATCAGCGCCAGCATCTTCATGAAGCGGGAGAACGGATCCTGGACGAAGGCCTCGCCATAGGCATTGCCTTGCCCCGGGGAAAAGATCAGCCAGGCGCCGGCGATCACCAGCACGGCGACGGCAAGGCCGCTCACCGTGACGGTGGTGTTGGCGCGCGAATAGGCGCCGAGCATCAACAGCGCCAGCGCGCCGGCAGCGAGGATCAGCTCCGGCGTCGAGAGCGAAAGGCTGGAGAAAAGGTCCGCCGTCATGGTTCGCTAAATCCTCAGTCAGTTCGCCGCCGCGGTCTGCGCGGAGTCGATGGATGCGGTGACATTGGTGACGAGCGCCTTGACCGATTCGGCCGTCGCGTCAAACACCGGCGCCGGGTAGACGCCGAAGAAGATGACCAGCGCGACGAGTGGGTAGATGATCACCTTCTCGCGCGTCGAAAGATCGAGCAGACCCTTCAGGCTTTCCTTGGTCAGCGCGCCGAAGATCACCCGGCGATAGAGCCACAGCGCATAGGCTGCCGACAGGATGACGCCGGTCGCCGCGAAGAACGCCACCCAGGTATTGACCCGGAACACGCCGAGCATGGTCAAAAACTCGCCGACGAAGCCGCTGGTGCCGGGCAGGCCGACATTGGCCATGGTGAAGATCATCAGCACGGTGGCGTATTTCGGCATGTTGTTGACCAGCCCGCCATAGGCATCGATGTCGCGCGTATGCATGCGGTCGTAGATGACGCCGACGCAGAGGAACAGCGCGCCGGAGACGAGGCCGTGCGACAGCATCTGGAAGATCGCGCCCTGCACGCCTTCCTGGTTCATCGCGAAGATGCCCATGGTGACGAAGCCCATATGCGCGACCGACGAATAGGCGATCAGCTTCTTCATGTCCTCCTGCATCAGCGCCACCAGCGAGGTGTAGATGATGGCGACGACCGACAGCGAGAAGATCAGCGGCGCAAACATCTCCGAGGCGATCGGGAACATCGGCAGCGAAAAGCGCAGGAAGCCGTATCCGCCCATTTTCAGCAGGATGGCGGCCAGGATCACCGAGCCGGCCGTCGGCGCCTCGACATGGGCATCAGGCAACCAGGTATGCACCGGCCACATCGGCATCTTCACGGCGAAGGAAGCGAAGAAGGCAAGCCACAGCCAGGTCTGCATGCTGATTGGGAAATTGTGCGTCAAGAGCGTCGGGATGTCGGTGGTGCCGGACTGGAAGAACATCGCCATGATGGCGAGCAGCATCAGCACCGAGCCGGCCAGCGTATAGAGGAAGAACTTGAACGAGGCATAGACGCGTCGCTTGCCGCCCCACACGCCGATGATGATGAACATCGGGATCAGACCGGCTTCGAAGAAGACGTAGAACAAGACGATGTCAAGCGCGCAGAACACGCCGATCATCAGCGTCTCGAGCAGCAGGAAGGCGATCATGTAAGCCTTGACGCGCTTCTCGATCGATTCCCACGAGGCGAGAATGCAGAGCGGCATCAGGAAGGTGGTCAGGATGACGAACAGCATGGAGATGCCGTCGACGCCCATATGGTAGGAGATGCCGGAATCCAACCAGGCGAACTTCTCGACGAACTGGAAGCCGGGCTGCGAATTGTCGAAGCCGGTCCAGATGAACAGCGAAACCACGAACGTGAAAATCGTCGTGAACAGCGCGATGGCGCGGATGTTGCGGCGCGCGTTCTCGCTGTCGTCACGCACGAAGAGGATGAGCAACACACCAACCAGCGGCAGGAAGGTGACCAGCGATAGGATCGGCCAGGCGGTCATCAGAGCATCATCCAGGTGACGAGTGCGGCAACGCCGATCAGCATGGCGAAGGCATAGTGGTAGAGATAGCCGGTCTGTAGCTTGACAACCCGGTTGGTGACGTCGACGACGCGCGCCGAAATGCCGTCCGGCCCAAGCCCGTCGATGACGGTGCCGTCGCCGGTCTTCCACAGGAAGCTGCCGAGGCGCTTAGCCGGCCGCACGAACAGCAAATCGTAGAGCTCGTCGAAATACCATTTGTTGAGCAGGAAGGCGTAGAGGCCGCGATGATGGGCAGCGAGGTTCCTCGGCATTTCCGGTGCGCGGATATAGAACTGCCAGGCAATCGCAAAGCCGATCAGCATGGCGATGAACGGCGACAACTCGACCCACAACGGCACTTCGTGGATTTCGTGCAGGATGTGATTTACCGGCAGCGTGAACAGCGACGCCTTCCAGAATTCGGCATAGCCCTCGCCGATGAAGGCGCCATGGAAGATCACGCCGGCGAACAGTGCGCCCGCCGCCAGGATGAACAGCGGCACCAGCATGACCGGCGGCGATTCATGGACATGGTGCATGACCTCGTGGCTGGCCCGCGGCTCGCCATGGAAGGTCATGAAGATCAGCCGCCAAGAGTAGAAGGAGGTGAAGCAGGCGGCAACGACCAGCAATATGAAGGCAAGCCCGGCGACCGCATTGTGGCCGGCAAACGCAGCTTCGATAATGGCGTCCTTGGAGAAGAAGCCGGCCGTGCCGATGATCGTCACCGGGATGCCGACGCCGGTCAGCGCCAGCGTGCCGATCACCATCATCCAGTAGGTCGTCGGAATGAGCGTCCTGAGGCCGCCCATTTTGCGCATGTCCTGCTCGTCGGAGACGGCGTGGATGACCGAGCCGGAGCCGAGGAACAGCAGCGCCTTGAAGAAGGCGTGGGTGAACAAATGGAAGATCGCCGCGCCATAGGCGCCGACGCCGAGCGCCACGAACATGTAGCCGAGCTGCGAGCAGGTCGAATAGGCAATGACGCGCTTGATGTCGTTCTGGACGAGGCCGACTGTCGCCGCGAAAAACGCGGTGAAGGCGCCGATGAAAGTGACCACGGTCAGTGCCGAATGCGACAGCTCGAACAGCGGCGACAGCCGCGCCAGCATGAACACGCCGGCCGTCACCATGGTCGCGGCATGGATCAGCGCCGAGACCGGCGTCGGCCCTTCCATGGCGTCGGGCAGCCAGGTGTGCAGCGGCACCTGCGCCGACTTGCCCATGGCGCCCATGAACAGGAGCAGGCAAACGACAGTCATCGCCGCCTGCTTGTCTAACGCATAGCCGAGGAACGTCAGTACGGCCGGACCCTGCTGCGCGCCTTCGGCCGGAATGAACGTCGCCGCATTAGCGAAGATGGTGCCGAGGTTGACCGAGCCGAACAGCACGAACACGCCGAAGATGCCGAGCGCGAAGCCGAAATCGCCGACGCGGTTGACGACGAAGGCCTTGATCGCCGCGGCATTGGCCGACGGCTTCTTGTACCAGAAGCCGATCAGCAGATAGGAGGCAAGGCCGACGCCTTCCCAGCCGAAGAACATCTGCACGAGGTTGTCGGCCGTCACCAGCATCAGCATGGCGAAGGTGAACAGCGACAGATAGGCGAAGAAGCGTGGCCGGTCCGGATCGTGGTGCATGTAGCCGATCGAGTAGATATGGACCAGCGACGACACCGTGTTGACGACGACCAGCATCACCACCGTCAGCGTGTCGATCCTGAGCGCCCATGCCGCCTCGATGCCGCCCGACTGGATCCAGCGCATCACCGGCACGGTGAACACCTCGCCGCCGCCGAAGCCGACCGAGAAGAAGGCGACCCACGACAGCACAGCCGCGATCACCAGGAAGCCGGAGGTGATGTATTCGGAGGCCTTGGCGCCGAGCGAGGTGCCGAACAGGCCGACGATCAGAAAGCCGAGCAGCGGAAGGAAGACGATGGCCTGATACATTTTGGTTCCGTCAACCCTTCATCATGTTCACGTCTTCGACCGCGATCGAGCCGCGGTTGCGGAAGAAGACGACGAGAATGGCAAGGCCGATAGCTGCTTCGGCCGCCGCGACCGTCAGCACGAACAATGCGAACACCTGGCCGACCAGATCGCCGAGCGCCGCCGAGAAGGCGACGAAATTGATGTTGACCGCAAGCAGGATCAGCTCGATCGACATCAGGATGACGATGACGTTCCTGCGGTTCAAAAAGATGCCGAACACGCCGAGCGTGAACAGGATCGCCGAAACGGTCAGATAGTGCGCGATGCCGACGACCATCTCAGACTCCTTCGCCCGTCTTGACCTTGCGGATTTCCATTCCGGTTGCCGGCGTGCGGCCGACCTGGGCGGCGATCGACTGCCGCTTGACGCCCGGCTTGTGGCGCAGTGTCAGCACGATGGCGCCGATCATGGCGACCAGCAGCACCAAGCCCGCAATCTGGAAGTAGTAGAGGTAATCCGTATAGAGGATGTCGCCGAGCGCTGCCGTGTTGGAGCGCGTGGCCAGATCCGGGATGGGCTTCGCGACCGTCGCCGCCAGTTTCGGCGCGAATGTGTAGCCGCCGAGCACGATGATCAGCTCCGCCGCCAGGATCAGCCCGACCAGCGCGCCGATCGGCGCATATTGCAAGGCGCCTTCCTTCATCTCGGCGAAGTCGACGTCGAGCATCATGACGACGAACAGGAACAGCACCAGGACGGCGCCGACATAGACGACGAGCAGGATCATCGCCAGGAACTCGGCGCCGGTCAGCATGAACAGGCCGGCGGCGTTGAAGAAGGTCAGGATCAGGAACAGCACCGAATGCACGGGATTGCGCGACGAAATGACCATGAACGCCGATGCCACCGCGACAAAGGCGAAGAGGTAGAAAAAGGCCGCCGCTAGTCCACTCAGCATGGGTTCCCCCGGGTTTCCTGTCAGAACAGGACGTTCGTCCTGTTTTTTGCCACCGCCTCCGGTCGGCAAGTTGCGTGTTCCTTAAACGAGGCCCTTTGCCCCGTCCATGCGTCAAATATCAGCGGTAAGGCGCATCCAGCGAGATGTTGCGCGCCAGTTCGCGCTCCCAGCGGTCGCCATTGGCCAAAAGCCTGTCCTTGTCGTAATAGAGTTCCTCGCGCGTCTCCGTCGCGAACTCGAAATTCGGCCCCTCGACGATGGCGTCGACCGGGCAGGCTTCCTGGCAGAAGCCGCAATAGATGCATTTCACCATATCGATATCGTAGCGCACGGTGCGCCGCGTGCCGTCATTGCGGCGCGGGCCGGCTTCGATGGTGATGGCCTGCGCCGGGCAGATCGCCTCGCACAATTTGCAGGCGATGCAGCGCTCCTCGCCGTTCGGATAGCGGCGTAGCGCATGCTCGCCACGGAAGCGCGGGCTGACCGGCCCCTTCTCATGCGGATAATTGATCGTCTCCTTCGGCGCGAAGAACTGGCGCATCGACAGGAAGAAAGCGCTGACGAAATCCTGCAAAAGCAGTGACTTGGCGGCCTGGGACAATGCTGACATCACGCAAACCCCGTGATCTTGAGGAAGGCGGCGGTGGCGACCACCATGAACAGCGAGATCGGCAGGAAGACCTTCCAGCCGAGCCGCATCAGCTGGTCGTAGCGATAGCGCGGCACGAACGCCTTCACCATGGAGAACATGAAGAACACCAGGCAGACCTTGAGCACAAACCAGATCAGCCCCGGCACCCAGGTGAACGGCGCGAAGTTGAAGGGCGGCAGCCAGCCGCCAAGGAACAGGATGGTCGCCAGCGCGCACATCAGGACGACGGCGACATATTCGCCGAGGAAGAACAACAGGAACGGCGTCGAGGAATATTCGACCATATGGCCGGCGACGAGTTCCGATTCGGCTTCCACGAGGTCGAAGGGCGGCCGGTTGGTCTCGGCCAGCGCCGAGATAAAGAAGACGATGAACATCGGGAACAGCGACAACCAGTGCCAGTCGAGGAAGGTATTCGGCAGGCCGATCCGCGTGCCCAACCCGTCCTGCTGCGACAAAACGATGTCGGACAGGTTGAGCGAGCCGACGCAAAGCAGCACGGTGACGATGACGAAGCCGATCGAGACTTCGTAGGATACCATCTGCGCCGCCGAGCGCAGCGCGCCGAGGAACGGGTATTTCGAATTGGACGCCCAGCCGCCCATGATCACGCCATAGACCTCGAGCGAGGAGATGGCGAAGACATAGAGGATGCCGACATTGACGTTGGCGATCGCCCAGCCCTCATTGACCGGGATGACCGCCCAGGCCGAGATCGCCAGCACCGCCGACACCAAGGGCGCCAGCAGGAAAACGCCCTTGTTGGCGCCGGACGGAATCACCGGTTCCTTGAAGACGAATTTCAGCAGGTCGGCGAAAGCCTGCAGCGTGCCCCATGGGCCGACGACGTTCGGTCCGCGGCGCAATTGCACCGCCGCCCAGATCTTGCGGTCGGCATAAAGCACATAGGCGACGAAGATCAACAGAACGACGATCAGCACGACCGACTTCAGCAGGATCAGCAGCGCCGGCAGCACGTAGAAGGAGAAGAAGGTGTCCATGTCTACTCCGCCGCCTGCCTGAAGCCGTTTTTCGCCAGCGCCGAACATTCCGCCATCACCGCGGAGGCCCGCGCAATCGGGTTGGTCAGGTAGAAATCCTTGACCGGCGAGGTGAAGGTGCCCTTGTTCAGCCGCCCGCCGAGCTTCGCCACCCTGGCGATATCGTCGGCGTTGCCTGCCTCGACCTTGTCGATGCGGGCAAGATGCGGATACTCACCGTAGAGTTTTGCGCGCAGCTGCGGCAGCGAATCGAACGGCAGTTTCTTGCCGAGCACATCCGACAGTGCCCTGAGAATAGCCCAGTCCTCGCGCGCTTCGCCTGGCGCGAAGCCGGCACGATTAGTCTGCTGCACGCGGCCTTCGGTGTTGACGAAGGTGCCCGACTTTTCGGTATAGGCGGCTCCCGGCAGGATGACGTTGGCGCGGTGCGCGCCCTTGTCGCCGTGCGTGCCGATATAGACGACGAAAGCGCCGCCGGTTTTGGCCATGTCGATTTCGTCGGCGCCGAGCAGGAACAGCACGTCCATCTCGCCCAGCATACCGGCGACGTTCTTGCCGCCCTCGCCCGGCACGAAGCCGACATCGAGGCCGCCGACCCGTGCCGCCGCAGTGTGCAGCACGGCAAAGCCGTTCCAGTCGGCCCTTGCGGCGTTGACGGCGACGGCGAACTTCGCCGCCTGGCCGAGCACGGCCGCACCGTCCGGACGCGCCAGCGCGCCCTGGCCGACGATGATCAGCGGATGCGTCGCCTTCTTCAGCAGCTGGAAGAATTTGCCGTTGCCCTCTGCGAGATCCTTCAGCGATTCCGGTCCGGCGCCGAGCTGCTCGTAATCGTAGCGCGTATCGCCGACATCGCCGATGACGGCGACCGGCAGATTGCCGGCCCGCCAGCGCTTGCGGATGCGGGCATTGAGCAAGGACGCCTCGAAGCGCGGATTGGCGCCGATGATCAGCACCGCATCGGCCTGTTCGATGCCTTCGATGGTCGGGTTGAACACATAGCTCGCCCGGCCGAGCGACGGATCGAGTGCGGCACCGTCCTGGCGGCAGTCGGTGTTCTTCGAGCCGAGCGAAGCCATCAGCAGCTTCAGCGCGTAGATTTCCTCGACGGCCGCGAGATCGCCGGCAATGGCGCCGATCTTATCGGAAGCGGCGTTCGAAACGGCCTCCCTGATGGCGGAAAAGGCCTCGGCCCAGCTTGCCGGCACCAGCCGGCCATCCTTGCGCACATAGGGACGGTCGAGGCGCTGCGTGCGCAAGCCGTCCCAGATGAAGCGGGTCTTGTCGGAAATCCACTCCTCGTTCACCGCCTCGTTGGTACGCGGCAGGATGCGCATCACCTCGCGGCCCCGGCTATCGACGCGGATCGCCGAGCCGACGGCGTCCATGACGTCGATGGATTCGGTCTTGGTCAGTTCCCACGGCCGTGCCTGGAAGGCGTAGGGTTTGGAGGTCAGCGCACCGACCGGGCAAAGGTCTATGACATTGCCTTGCAGTTCCGAAGTCATGGCGCTTTCGAGATAGGTGGTGATCTCGGCATCCTCGCCGCGGCCGATCAGCCCAAGCTCCGATATGCCGGCAATCTCGGTGGTGAAGCGGACGCAGCGCGTGCAATGGATGCAGCGGTTCATGATCGTCTTGACCAGCGGCCCGATATACTTGTCTTCGACCGCTCGCTTGTTCTCGTGGTAGCGCGAGGAATCGACGCCGAACGCCATCGCCTGATCCTGCAGGTCGCACTCGCCGCCCTGGTCGCAGATCGGGCAATCCAGCGGATGGTTGATCAGCAGGAATTCCATGACGCCTTCGCGGGCCTTCTTGACCATCGGCGTGTTGGTGAAGATTTCCGGCGGCTCGCCATTCGGGCCAGGGCGCAGGTCGCGCACGCCCATGGCGCAGGACGCCTGCGGCTTGGGCGGCCCGCCCTTCACCTCGATCAGGCACATGCGGCAATTGCCGGCGATCGACAGCCGCTCATGGAAGCAGAAGCGCGGCACTTCAGCACCTGCGTCCTCGGCCGCCTGCAGCAGCGTGTAGTGGTCGGGTACAGTGATCTCTTTCCCGTCGACCTTGAGCTTTGCCATTTCGCCTCAAACCCCTGCGGACGTTCCGCAATCTTTCCTTCCGGGCGCAGCCGAGACCGCGCACGGCATCGAATTCACTTTTTGGCCCCGGCCAACGCGGCCGCCTGACCGATCCAGCCGTCACGACCGATACGGCCCTTCAACGACATGTAATCCTCGACCCAGGCGATCTCTTGCGGCGTCCACGCGGCAATCTGGGCGTATGTCCAGATGCCAAGGCCGTTCAGCACCTTTTCCAGTTTCGGTCCGATGCCCGATATTGCCTTGAGGTCGACGGGCACGGCTGGCCGGTCCATCGGCTTGGGCTGCTTGAAATCTTCCGGCATCAGCCCGGCCGATGCGTCCGCTGCAACGGTGCTCGCATTCGCCACGCTCCGCGCCGCAGTGCTTGTCGCAATGTCGGTCACGTCATTGGCGAAGGACTGCGCCTCGGCAATCAGGGTTTTGGTGGCTGCGCGCGCCTTTGTCGACGAGCTTTTGCCGGTCGCAGACACGCGTTCGGTCCGGGCCTCGAAATCCTCGGTGACCGGCTGCCAAAGGCGCTGCGAGGTCTCGGCCGCGCCTGAAAGCACGCCCATCCAGATGCCAAAGGCGTGGTTGGCAAGGCCGATGCCGAGTGCCGTCATCGCCGCCGCGCCGGCGACAGGATGCGCCAGGAGATTGACGGCGCTGGCCATCTCCTTCGGCATCATCCTGGTCAGGTCCTGGTTCATCTTCAAGAACGGGTCCATATCGGGCGTCAAATCGTCGGGTATCGAAAACAGCGACATAGGTGGTCTCCTGGTCGTTTCCGTCTGCCCCGCGCTCGTTTCCTCGTTTCGGACATTCGCCCGCATTTCGAATTCTTCTATTCCGCCGCCGCCAACACCGGTTCGGCGCGGTGCGCGTTGCGCGAAAACTCGTCGATGCGCCGCTCCACCTCGCCGCGGAAATGCCGCATCAGGCCCTGGATCGGCCACGCCGCCGCATCGCCCAGCGCGCAGATCGTGTGTCCCTCGACCTGCTTGGTCACGTCGAGCAGCATGTCGATCTCGCGCTTCTGCGCCTCGCCGCGCACCAGCCGTTCCATCACCCGCCACATCCAGCCGGTGCCTTCACGGCAGGGCGTGCACTGGCCGCAACTCTCATGCTTGTAGAAGTAGGAAAGCCGGGCGATCGCTTTCACGACATCGGTGGATTTGTCCATGACGATGACAGCCGCGGTGCCTAGGCCCGATTTCAGGTCGCGCAGCGCATCGAAATCCATCGGCGCGTCGATGATCTGCTCGGCCGGCACCAACGGCACCGAGGCGCCGCCCGGAATAACCGCCAGCAGATTGTCCCAGCCGCCGCGGATGCCGCCGCAATGCGTCTCGATCAGTTCGCGGAACGGGATCGACATCGCCTCTTCGACGGTGCACGGATTGTTGACGTGGCCGGAGATGCAGAACAGCTTGGTGCCGACATTGTTGGGCCGGCCGAAGGACGAGAACCAGGCCGCACCGCGGCGCAGAATGGTTGGCGCCACGGCGATGGACTCGACATTGTTGACCGTCGTCGGGCAGCCATAGAGGCCGACATTGGCCGGAAACGGCGGCTTCAGCCGCGGCTGGCCCTTCTTGCCTTCGAGGCTTTCCAGCAGCGCCGTTTCCTCGCCGCAGATATAGGCGCCGGCGCCATGGTGCATGTAGATGTCGAAATCGTAGCCGGAGGTATTGTTCTTGCCGATCAGCTTGGCCGCATAGGCCTCGTCGATGGCGCGTTGCAGCGCCTCGCGCTCGCGGATGAACTCGCCACGCACATAGATGTAGGCGGCGACCGCGCCCATGGCGAAGCCGGCAAGCAGGCAGCCTTCGACCAGCGTGTGCGGATCGTGGCGCAATATGTCGCGGTCCTTGCAGGTGCCGGGCTCGGATTCGTCGGCATTGACGACGAGATAGCTCGGCCGGCCGTCGCTTTGCTTGGGCATGAACGACCATTTCAGCCCGGTCGGGAAACCGGCGCCGCCGCGGCCGCGCAGGCCGCTGGCCTTCATCTCGTTGACGATCCAGTCACGCCCCTTGGCGATGATGCCGGGCGTGTTGTCCCAGGCGCCGCGCGCCATCGCGCCGGCCAGGGACTTGTCGAAGCGGCCGTAGATATTGTTGAAGATGCGGTCTCTGTCCTGAAGCATTGCTCGTTCCTCAGACCGGCTTCTTGCCGGTCGGCCGGCTCTTGTTTGCGGGCGACGGCTTGGCCGGCTTGGCGGCAGCCTTCGCCGATGCGCCCTTGACCTCCGGCGCTTTGAAAGCAGACGCCGGCTCGGCCTTGTTCTTGGGGCCTTTGCGCTGTTTCGAGACGTCTTCGACCTGCGGCTCGGCCTTGTTGGCGTTGGCGGCCGAATGCAGCGGGGCTGCAACGCTCGCCGCCTTCTCCGTCGCTGGCGCAACTTTTGTCGCCGACGGCGATTTCACTGCCGGGCTGGTCTCGACCGCATCGGTCTTCGGCCTGCTGGCATTCGACGGCGCAACCGGCGCCGGTGCAGGCGCGGCAGGAGCAGCTGGTGGAACCGGTGCTGCGGCAGCGGCCGCCGGCGCCGCTTCCTTGGCGGCTTTGGTTGCCGCTTTGGCTTCCCGGTCGCGGGTCGCCTTGAGGATCGCCTTTTCGCTCTTAAGGGTCGTCAGGCCGCTGGCCGGCTCGGAAGTGACGCGGCCGTTTTGCGGTCCCGGTTTCACCGAAGCACCCTTGCCGGCGTCATAAAGGTCGATGATCTCGGCAAACCGCTCCGGCGTCAAATCCTCGTACGTGTCTTTGAATATCATCACCATCGGTGCGTTGACGCAGGCGCCGAGGCATTCGACCTCCTCCCATGACAGCGTGCCCTTGTCGTTGGTGTGGAACTGGTCGTGATGGATCTTCGAGCGGCACACATCCATCAGCGCTTCCGAGCCGCGCAGCATGCAGGGCGTGGTGCCGCAGACCTGGATGTGGGCGCGGGTGCCGACCGGATTGAGCTGGTATTGCGTGTAGAAGGTGGCGACTTCCAGCCCGCGAATATAGGGCATGTCGAGCATGTCGGAGATCGTCTCGATCGCCGCCTTGGTCACCCAGCCTTCCTGCTCCTGCGCCAGCATCAGCAAGGGGATGATGGCGGACTGCTCGCGCCCCTTCGGGTATTTCTTGATCCACTGCTTCGCCGCTGCCGCATTCGCCCGGTTGAAGGCGAAGGAGGCTGGCTGGACGCTGGCTTCTGCGAGACGACGGACTGACATTTAGTTTTGAGCTCTGTTGTAGCAGTCGAAATAAAAACGAGGGTCGGACCTGGCCAAGACCGCGGTACTCTCATCGTTTCCGATCTTTTCCCAAGTAGTGTCGACATAGTCGCGATATTCGCGGTACCGATCCGAGCAATCCGCGCCAAGTGCCACCTTCCAATCCGGGTAATGCGCATCGGCACTGACATACCAACCCGAATCCAGGTTCCAAAGCCTGCCCATCTTGGTCACCCTGCACTTGACATCTGTCTTCACGCCCTCAAGCCCGCAGGACACCCAATAGGCTTGCGGCGAGCTGCCCCAGGCGGCAATTGCACCCATGCCGGCGACACCGGCGGCAAAACCGGCAGCAACGTGCAGGGCGCTCCCCATCTTCACCGGTCCACCTCACCAAACACGATATCGAGGGAACCCAACACGGCGGTGACGTCGGCCAGCATGTGGCCGCGGCACAAGAAATCCATGGCCTGGAGATGCGCAAAGCCCGGCGCGCGCAGCTTGCAGCGGTACGGCTTGTTGGAGCCGTCGGAGACCAGATACACGCCGAACTCGCCCTTCGGCGCCTCGACGGCCGCATAGACCTCGCCGGCCGGCACGCGGTAGCCTTCGGTGTAGAGCTTGAAGTGATGGATCAGCGCTTCCATCGAGCGCTTCATCGCCGCGCGCTTCGGCGGCACCACCTTGCCGTCGAGGTTCGACACCGGCCCCGCGCCTTCCTTGCCGAGCAAAAGGTCGACGCACTGGCGCATGATTTTGGCCGATTGCCGCATCTCTTCCATGCGCACCAGATAGCGGTCGAAACAGTCGCCGTTCTTGCCGATCGGAATGTCGAAATCCATCTCGGCATAGCATTCGTAGGGCTGCGATTTGCGCAGATCCCAGGGAGCACCCGAGCCGCGCACCATGACGCCCGAAAAACCCCAGGCCCAGGCATCGGCCAGGGAGACGGTAGCGATGTCGACATTGCGCTGCTTGAAGATGCGGTTGCCGGTCAAAAGCGCATCGAGATCGTCGAGCGATTTCAGGAACGGGTCGATCCAGTTGCCGATGTCCTCGATCAGCTTCTGCGGCAGGTCCTGGTGGACGCCGCCGGGGCGGAAATAGGCGGCATGCATGCGCGACCCCGAGGCGCGCTCGTAGAAGACCATCAGCTTTTCGCGCTCGACGAAGCCCCACAGAGGCGGCGTCAGCGCACCGACATCCATCGCTTGCGTCGTCACGTTGAGAATATGCGACATGATGCGGCCGATTTCCGAATAGAGCACTCGGATCAACTGCCCGCGCTTTGGCACCTCGATGCCGAGCAGCCGCTCGACGGCGAGCGCAAAGGCATGCTCCTGGTTCATCGGCGCGCAATAATCGAGCCGGTCGAGATAGGGCACGGCCTGCAGATAAGTCTTGGCCTCGATCAGCTTTTCGGTGCCGCGGTGCAACAGCCCGATATGCGGATCGACCCGGTCGACGACTTCGCCGTCAAGCTCGAGCACAAGGCGCAAAACGCCATGCGCCGCCGGATGTTGCGGGCCGAAATTGATGTTGAAGTTGCGAACCGAGGTCTCAGCCATTCACTGTTTTGCCTTCTCATCCCCCGGAAGCACGTAATCCGTACCTTCCCACGGAGATAGAAAATCGAAATTGCGGAATTCCTGTTTCAATTCCACCGGTTCGTAGATGACGCGCTTGGCTTCATCGTCGTAGCGCACCTCGACGAAGCCGGTCAGCGGAAAGTCCTTGCGCAGTGGATGGCCTTCGAAACCGTAATCGGTCAGAATGCGGCGCAGATCGGGATGGCCTGAGAACAGCACGCCATAGAGATCGTAGGTTTCGCGCTCGAACCAGTCGGCGCCGGGATAAATACCGGTGATCGACGGCACCAGCGTCTCTTCATCGGCCTGGACCTTGATGCGGATGCGGATGTTCTGTTTCGGCGAAAGCAGATGATAGACGACGTCGAAGCGCTTCGCCCGCGACGGATAATCGGCGCCGCAGACGTCGATGATCGAAATGAACTGGCATTTCGGGTCGTCGCGCAGGAAGGTCGTCACCTCGATCAGGTCGCGCGGTTCGACAGAAATGGTGAGCTCGCCATAAGCGAACACCGCCTCGCCGATCCGGCCGATCAGCTTCTCGCCGAGATAGGTCGAGAGGTCATTCAACGCCTGGGTCATGCCGCTCACCGCTCGATCGTGCCGGTGCGGCGGATCTTCTTCTGAAGGAGAAGGATGCCGTAGAGCAGCGCTTCGGCGCTCGGCGGGCAGCCGGGCACGTAGATGTCGACCGGCACGATGCGGTCGCAGCCGCGCACCACCGAATAGGAATAATGATAATAGCCGCCGCCATTGGCGCAGGAGCCCATCGAGATGACGTAGCGCGGCTCCGGCATCTGATCGTAGACCTTGCGCAGCGCCGGCGCCATCTTGTTGGTCAGCGTGCCGGCAACGATCATGATGTCGGACTGGCGCGGAGACGCGCGAGGAGCAACGCCGAACCTCTCCGAGTCATAGCGCGGCATCGAGGTATGGATCATCTCGACGGCGCAGCAGGCGAGGCCAAACGTCATGAACATCAGCGAACCGCTGCGCGCCCAGGTGATCAGCGCCTCGGTCGAGGTGACGAGAAAACCCTTGTCGGCGAGCTCGTTGTTGATCTCCAGGAAGAACGGGTCGTCAGACCCGATCGGCCTGCCGGTGTTGGGGTCGATGAGGCCTTTGGGCTTCGGCGCGACGAGCGTGCCGGAACTGTCGTTCAATCCCATTCCAGCGCTCCTTTTTTCCATTCATAGGCAAAGCCGATGGTCAGCACCGCCAAAAACACCATCATCGACCAGAAACCGAGCATGCCGATCTGGCTGAACGACACCGCCCACGGAAACAGGAAGGCCACCTCCAGATCGAAGATGATGAACAGGATCGACACCAGGTAGAAGCGGATGTCGAACTTCATGCGGGCGTCGTCGAACGAGTTGAAGCCGCACTCATAGGCCGAAAGCTTTTCCGGATCGGGGTTGCGATAGGCCACCAGGAAGGGTGCGGCAAGCAGCGCCAGGCCGACAACCAGCGCCACGCCGATGAACAGGACGATGGGCAGGTACGAACTCAACAATGCGTTCATGCTGCAGCTTTCCGTTGGCGGCCAATCCACTCTGATTACAGCACGGGACCCACTTGCGGAAGCGTGACAGTTTAACCACTGAACCGTTTTAGGGGCTCTATGCTGCAACGCGGCGAGGGTTAGCGCAGCGCTTTCGGCGAAGCAAGTCAAACCTTGTTCAAATCGCGGCGCTGAACGGCATATCCGGGAAAACTGGTCCGATCCGCTCCTGTTTGATTTCCTTCACTTTTCACTCCACTTTTCTCTCCTGACATGGATCCCGCCAAAACCCTGCTAGCATGGCGCGGAATCGCAGGTCCTCTGCTCTGTCTGACATCATCAGGATGCCGCCTTGATAAAGGAAAAAATCTCGCTCGCCATGGCCCGCCGCATCGCGCTGGCGGCACAGGGATTCAATGACCCGCGCCCTACCGGCACGCCCGACCGCCGGCATTTGGCCCGGGTGCTTGCCCGTACCGGCCTGCTGCAGATCGATTCCGTCAGCGCTGTCGTGCGCGCCCATTATATGCCGCTCTATTCGCGGCTTGGCCGCTACAAGCTGGCGCTGCTCGACGACGCCGCCGTGACGCGCAAGCGCCTGGTTTTCGAATATTGGGCACACGAAGCCTCGTTCCTGCCGGTCGAGACCTATCCGCTCATGCGCTGGCGCATGCAGCGGGCCGAGCGCGGCGACGAGATGTATCTGGGGCTGGCGAAATGGGGGCGTGAACGCGTCGCCTACATTGAAGACATCTATCGCGCGGTGGTTGATCGCGGCCCAGTCGCCGCATCCGCTCTCGAAGGCCAGAAAGGCTCCGGCGGCTGGTGGGGCTGGAGCGACGCCAAGCACGCTTTCGAATGGCTGTTCTGGGCCGGCCGCATCACAACGGCGTCGCGTCGCGGCTTCGAGCGGCTTTATGATCTGCCCGAACGCGTGCTGCCGCCGGCGATCCTAGCCCTGCCGGTGCCCTCCGCGGAGGACGCGCATCGCGAATTGCTGCGTATCTCCGCCCGCGCCCACGGCGTTGCGACAGCAGGCGACCTGCGCGACTATTTCCGCCTCTCTCCCGCCGACATCAAGGGCCGGATCGAGGAACTGGTCGAGGCGGGCGAGCTATTGCCGGTACGCGTCGAAGGCTGGGATAAAACAGCCTATCTCCACAAGGACGCCCGTTTTCCGCGCAAGATCGAGGCACGCGCCCTGCTTGCCCCGTTCGATCCGGTCGTCTTCGAGCGGTCGCGCACCGAAAGACTGTTCGACTTCCGCTACCGTATCGAGATCTACACGCCGGCCGAAAAGCGCCAATACGGCTACTATGTGCTGCCTTTCCTGCTCGGCGACAGGATCGTGGCGCGCGTTGACCTCAAGGCCGACCGCCCGGCCGGCGTGCTGCGTGTCCATGCCGCCTACGCCGAACCCGGCGCGCCGGCTGAAACCGCGGCCCAACTCTTCGAGGAACTGAAGCTGATGCAGGGCTGGCTCGGGCTTGAGCGCATCGAGGTGACGGCTGCCGGGGACCTAGGCCAGCCGCTCGCCGATGTTGCCGCCGTAGACGTGCGTTGACACAACTGCCTCCACAAGCCTAAATCCGCTTCAGACGGTCTCCTCTCGGCAAAGGGAGGAGCCAAGAGGGAATGCGGTGCGAGATCGCAAGATTTCAAATCCGCGGCTGTCCCCGCAACTGTAAGCGACGAGCCTCGGCCGAAAACCACTGGGACGTTCCCGGGAAGGCGGCATCAAGGCGATGACCCGCGAGCCAGGAGACCTGCCGTCTAGGACAAAGAATCCGATCGCCTGGCGGGTTTTCCGGGCAAGGAGCCTGATTTGGAACGCGACAGCAGTTTTTTGGCTGAGACAGCGGATTTATTGTCCGGCCATGGCGATTCCCTGGCCGGCGTTACCGTGATCGTCTGCTCTTCCTGCCGCGACGAAACCGGCTCGGACGCTCATCCTCGCGCCGGCGAGTTGCTCGCCGAGGACACGCGCAGCGCCGCCTCCGGCGAAAATATCCGCATCCGCAGCGTCGAGTGCCTCGGCAACTGCAAGCGCCGGCTCAGCGCCGCGATCCTGCGCGACGGCTGCTGGAGCTATGTCTTCGGCGATCTGACCACGACCAGCGGCGCCGACCTCGTCGCCGGCGCAAAGCTCTTCGCCACCTCGACGGACGGTCTCATTCCATGGCGCGGCCGCCCCGATTGCCTGAAGCGCGGCCTTGTGGCTCGAATCCCTCCCCTCGACCTTTTGAAGGATCAGATATGACCGCTTCCGTCTCCCGCGTGCCCTGCACCGTCGTCACCGGCTTTCTCGGCGCCGGCAAGACGACGCTGATCCGCCATCTGCTCGAAAATGCCAAAGGCAAGCGGCTGGCCATCATCGTCAACGAGTTCGGCGACATCGGCATCGACGGCGAGATTCTCAAGGGCTGCGGCATTGAAACTTGCCCCGAGGAAAACATCGTCGAACTGGCCAATGGCTGCATCTGCTGCACCGTCGCCGACGATTTTGTCCCCGCGCTGGACCAGATCCTGTCGCTGACGCCGAGGGTCGACCATATCCTGATCGAAACCTCCGGCCTCGCTCTGCCCAAGCCGCTGGTCCAGGCCTTCCAATGGCCGTCGGTGAAGAGCCGGGTGACGGTCGACGGCGTCATTGCCGTGGTCGACGGACCGGCCCTGGCCGATGGCCGCGTCGCCAATGACATGGACGCCCTGCGGGCGCAGCGCGCGCAGGACGAGACGCTTGACCATGACGATCCGGTCGAGGAGGTGTTCGAAGACCAACTCGCTTGCGCCGACCTGATCATATTGTCGAAGAGCGACCTGATGGACGCCGCCGGCTCGGCCCGCGCCAATGCCGTCATCGGCAAGCACGTGGCGTGCGCGGTGAAGATCGTGCCGACCTCACAAGGCAAGGTCGATCCGTCTGTGCTGCTCGGCCTCGGCCTCGCCGTCGAGGACGACATCGAGAACCGCAAGACCCATCACGACGACGAACTCGACCACGAGCATGACGATTTCGATTCGTTCGTCATCGACATCGCGTCGGTGTCCAATCCGGACGAGCTGGCACAGCGCGTCGCCACGGCTGCGGAGGAAGAAAACGTGCTGCGCGTCAAGGGTTTCGTCGAGGTCGGTGGCAAGCCGATGCGACTCTTGCTGCAGGCGGTCGGTCCGCGCGTCAACCATTATTACGACCGCGCCTGGACCGCAGAAGACGATCGCCGCTCGCGCCTCGTCGTCATCGGACTGAAAGGGCTGAACCGCCCGGCCATCGAGCGTATACTCGCCGGCTGACAAAGCACGAACCGCGATGCACATCCTCACCACCACATCCGCCTCGCTCGACGATCTCGCCGAGCCTGTTGATCTCAGGCAAACGCCTGCGGATGTCGTGGCGCTGTCCTTCACCGACAGCGACCTGGCAGGGTTGGCGGCGGCGTGGAAGGCAGATGCGGATCGCTTGCCGTCGATGCGGCTCGCGGCCTTGCGCGATCTGCGCCATCCGATGTCCGTAGACCTGTGGATCGACAGCGTTGCCCGGCACGCCAAGGTTATCCTGGTCCGCATCCTCGGCGGCTATGAGTGGTGGCGCTATGGCTGCGGCCAGCTTGCCTCGACCGCCCGGGCGCGCGGCATAAAACTGGCGCTGCTGCCCGGCGAATGCCGCGACGAGGATTTGCGGCTGATCGAATGCTCGACGTTGCCGCGCGAAGAGCTCGATGGATTACTCGACTATTTCCGCGAAGGCGGCCCGGCAAATATGACGGCGCTGGTGCAGAGGCTGGCGCGACTGGCGGGGCAAGACGCGGCTGTCGCCGAACCGGTCAGCGTGCCGAAAGTCGGCTACTATCAACCAGGACTAGGCGTCGTACAGCGCGACGTTCCCCTCCCCCTCGAGGGGAGGGTCCGGCCGCAGGCCGGGGGTAGGGTCCTCTCTGAAGCGTGCCAACACTTTGAAGCGCGCCAACAGAAAGCGTCGAGCACTTCCGCAACGACCCCACCCGGCCCTGCGGGCCACCCACCCCTCGAGGGGGAGGGAGAGGTCGCCCCCGTCATCCCAATCCTCTTCTACCGTTCGATGCTGCTCGCCGCCGATGTCGCGCCCATCGACGCGCTTTTTGAAGCGCTGACAGCGCGCGGCATGGTTCCCGTGCCGATCTTCGTCTCCAGCCTCAAGGACCCCGCGTCGCTCGCCTTCGTCGAGACCGTGCTTGCATCGTTGAAGCCTGCCGCAATCATCACCGCGACCGCCTTCGCCTCGGGCGCCGAGCCCGGCGTCGAAACCCTATTCGACCGCGCCGGCGTGCCGGTGTTCCAGGTGATCGTCGCGACGACACGCCGCGACACTTGGCAAAACAATCAGCGAGGCCTTGCGCCCGCCGACCTCGCCATGCATGTCGTCCTGCCGGAACTCGACGGCCGCATCCTGGCGGGCGCCATTTCGTTCAAGAGCGAAAGCGAGACCGATCCCGCATTGGCCTTCCGCGCCCTCGCCAACCGGCCGGAGCCGGACCGCGTGGCGCAGGTGGCGAACCGTGTCGAAGCCTTCGTGCGCCTGCAGCGCACGCCGCGCGCCGAACGCAAGCTCGCCATCCTGATCCCCGATTATCCGAGCGCCCCCGGCCGCACCGGCTACGCCGTTGGCCTCGACGTGCCGTCCAGCGTGCTGGCGATGCTGCATGACCTGAGAGAGCAGGGCTACGCCGTTGAAGGAATTCCGCAAACGCCGCGTGAGTTGCTTGAGGTGCTGGAGCGCGGCGGCGAAGAATTGGGTCTGGCGGACTATCTGGCCTTCTCCACAGAATTGCCGACGGCGGCAATCACTGCGGTGGAGGCGGCTTGGGGGAAGGCTGAAGATGAGACAGGTTTGCGCGAGGGGGGTGTTCAAGCGCCTACGGCAAAATTCCCCTTCCGCGCAGCCACCTTCGGCAACGTCACCGTGGCGCTGGCTCCCGATCGCGGGCGTTCGGCCGACCGCCGTGCCGACTATCACGACCCGACGCTGCCGCCGCGCCATGCGCTTATCGCTTTTGGTCTCTGGCTGCGCAAGTCCCTCGGCGTCCATGCCCTCGTCCATGTCGGTGCGCATGGCACGCTGGAATGGCTGCCCGGCAAAACCGTCGCGCTTAGCGAAGCCTGTTTTCCCGAGATCGTCACCGGCGCCCTGCCCGTCATTTATCCCTTCATCGTCTCCAACCCAGGCGAGGCAGCACAAGCCAAGCGGCGCATTGCCGCCGTCACGCTTGGCCATCTGCCGCCGCCGCTGACCGGCGCCGGGCTGGACGAAAACCAGCACAGGCTTGAACGACTGGTCGACGAATATGCCCAGGCCGACGGGCTCGACCGCCGCCGCCGCGACCGGCTGGCGAAGCTGATCGTCGAAACCGCCCAAACGACCGGGCTCGCGTCCGAGGCGGGTGTCGCCGGAACCGACGCCCCCGACGAAGCGCTGCGTCGCATCGACGCCTGGCTCTGCGATCTCAAGGATTTCGCCATCAAGGACGGCCTGCACATCTACGGCCGCTCGCCCAATGGCGAGGCCGATCCACTGCGGCGGCAAAGCGCGGCAGCCGAGCAAGCCGCACTGCTTGCCGCCCTCGACGGCCGCCACGTCCCCGCCGGTCCCGCTGGCGCGCCGGCGCGTGGCCGGCGCGATGTGCTGCCCACCGGCCGCAATTTGTTCACCGCCGACCCGCGCACCATGCCGACGCCGACATCCTTCGATCTCGGCAGGGCGGCGGCCGACGAGGTCTTGCGCGGCTACATGCAATCGCATGGCGACTGGCCGCGCTCGCTGGTTATCGATCTCTGGGGCTCGGCCTCGCTGCGCACCGGTGGCGAAGAGATCGCGCAAGGCCTGGCGCTGATGGGCTGCCGGCCGCAATGGGATTCCGTCACCGGCCGCGTCACCGGCATCGAGGTGCTGCCGCCGGCAGCGCTCGGCCGCCCGCGTGTTGACGTCACCTGGCGCATTTCAGGCCTGTTCCGCGACATGTTCCCGACCCAGATCGCGCTGATCGACGCTGCAGCCAACGCCGTCGCCGCCCGCGACGAGGACGCGTCGGAAAACCCGCTTGCCGCCAAGACTCGCGCCGACGGCAAGATCAGCCCACGCATTTTCGGCACCTCGCCCGGCACCTACGGCGCCGGCGTCGAGGACTTATTGTCGAGCGGCGACTGGGCGGGGCGCGAAGAGATCGGCCGCGCCTATCTCGACGCCACCTCGCATGCCTATGGCGGCGCAGAGGGCGAAGGGGTTTCGGTACCCGGCGCGTTCGAGGGCCGCATCGCCGAGGCCGACCTTCTCGTCCACACCGGCGACGATCCCGGCCGCGACATCCTCGAAGGCTCGGCCGATGTCGCCTTCATCGGCGGCTTTTCGGCAGCCCTTGCAACACTCGGCAAGAACGCCGACGTCATCGTCCTCGACACCACGGACCCGCAAAAGCCAAAGCCACGCTCGGTGAGCGAGGCCGTGTCGCGCGTCGTGCGGGCGCGTGCCGTCAATCCACGCTTCATCGCCGGCCAGATGCGGCACGGGCCGCGCGGCGCCTCGGAATTCGCCGAGACCGTCGACCGGCTGGTCGGTTTTGCCGAAACCACAAATGCCATATCAGGCACGCTGATCGAAGCCGTGCACGACGCCTATCTCGGCGACCCCGTGGTCCGCGCCTTCATACTGCGCGAGAACCCGGTGGCGGCGAAAGTCATCGCCGAGCGCTTATTGTCGGCACGGCGGCGCGGTCTCTGGCATCCGCTGCGCAATTCAATCGATAACGATCTCGCGGCACTGATTGCCGAAGCGCAAGCGCTGGGGGTGGCGGCATGAACGCCTTCTCCCGCCGCGGCGCCTGCCCCGCTTTGTCGGCGCCGATGGAAACCGGCGACGGGCTGCTGGTGCGGCTCAACCCCATTGCTGGAGGCCCGATTGCTGGAGGATTGTCGCCGAAGTCGTTGATCAGACTCGGTGAATCGGCTCTGCGGCAGGGCAACGGCATCATGGAAGTGACCGCCCGCGGCAGCCTGCAAATACGCGGCCTGACGCCCGAAAGCGCCCGGCTGCTGGCGACGGAGGTCGATGCGCTAGGCATCGCGGTGCGCATCGGCGTGCCGGTCGAGACCGGCCCACTTGCGGGGCTCGACCCCGAAGAGATCGCCGACCCGCGCCCGCTGGCGGAGCGGATTCGCAAAACCATCGAGGCGGCCGGGCTGACGCAACGCCTCGGGCCGAAGGTTTCGGTCGTTGTCGATGGTGGCGGTCAGCTTGGCATAGGTACGGTGAGCGCCGATGTCAGGTTGGTCGCCACGCGGAAGCACGAGGGAACTCGATGGCGCGTGTCCGTCGCCGGAGATGCACAGGGTGCGACGCCGCTCGCCGTGGGCGAGGAAGATGCGGCCTGTGACATCGCCCTCGCCATTCTAAGGATGATTGCCGAAAAAGGCCGCGATGCCCATGCGCGGGATTTGACGGAGAGACAGCTGAGATCTCTGGCAAATTGGCGTTCCGTCGCGCCCCCCTCTGTCCTGCCGGACATCTCCCCCACAGGGGGGGAGATTGCGCCCTCGTCTCAGCTTTCGCCAATCGCAAAGGATGCTAAGGGTGAGCCGCCGGCGAAGCTGCCGATCTCCCCCCAAGTGGGGGAGATGTCCGGCAGGACAGAGGGGGGCGCGACGGATCGCCGGCCCATCGGAGTTTTCGACTTGGCTGCAGCCGGAACCGCCCTCGGCATCGGCCTGCCCTTCGGCAGCATGCCGGCGGACCAAATCATCGCTCTCGTGCAGAGTGCCCTCACCCTTGGCGCAACCGAAGTCCGCTCGGCGCCGCAGCGCGCGCTGCTTTTCCTTGGCCTTGCGCCAGCCGCCTGCCTGCTGCTTCAGCAAGCCGCCGCAACCCTCGGCTTCGTCATCGACGCTGCCGATCCGCGCACCAGGATCGCCGCCTGCCCCGGCGCACCGGCTTGTGCCTCCGGCCGCATCGCGACGCGCGAAATCGCCGAGACCATCGCCGTGGAAAACCGCGACATCCTCGATTCTTCCTTGACGCTGCACATCTCCGGCTGCGCCAAGGGCTGCGCCCATCCCGGTCCGGCGGCACTGACATTGGTCGGCGGCGAAAACGGAGCCGGACTTGTCGTGGACGGGACGGCAAAGGCACTGCCCGCCGGATACAGGCCGGGCTACGACGTCGCGCACGGCATCGGCCGCGTTGCAACGGCAATCCGCAGCGCACGATATCCCGGCGAAACCACTGCTGCCTGCCTGGCAAGGCTTGGCACGGCCGGCATCACCGAAATCTACCGACAGGAATGAGCATGCCCGCCCAGAACTCCATCGCCTACGACTACATCCATGATGGTACGGCGATCTATGAGCGCTCTTTCGCCATCATCCGCGCCGAGGCCGACCTGTCGCGCTTTTCCGAGGCCGAGGCCGACGTCGCTATCCGCATGATCCATGCATGCGGCCAGGTCGAGGCTTGCAGGCACTTCGTTTTCTCGAGCGATTTCGTAGCCGCCGCGCGCACGGCGCTGGGGGCCGGCGCGCCGATCTTCTGCGACGCTCAGATGGTCTCGCATGGCGTCACCCGTGCCCGGCTGCCGGCCGGCAACGAGGTGATCTGCACGCTGCGCGATCCCCGGACCGCCGATATCGCGAAAAGGATCGGCAACACCCGCTCGGCCGCGGCCATCGACCTGTGGGGTGAGCGCATGGGTGGTTCGGTCGTCGCCATCGGCAATGCGCCGACCGCCCTGTTTTATCTGCTGGAAAGGCTGCGCGACGGCGCGCCCAAGCCAGCGGCAATCATCGGCATGCCGGTCGGTTTCGTCGGTGCCGCCGAATCGAAGGCTGCGCTGGCCGAAAATTCCTATGGCGTGCCCTACGCCATCGTGCGCGGCAGGCTCGGCGGCAGCGCCATGACCGCCGCAGCCCTCAACGCTTTGGCGAGGCCGGGCCTATGAACGCGATCGCAAAAGGTCGACTGGTCGGCGTCGGCACCGGTCCCGGCGACCCCGAACTTTTGACGCTGAAGGCGGTGCGCGCGCTGGCCGAGACCGATGTCGTTGCGCATTTCGCCAAGCGCGGCAACAACAGCAATGCGCGCGCCATCGTCGGCGTCCATTTTCGCCCTGATTTGATAGAGTTGCCGCTGCTTTATCCAGTGACCACCGAAATTAACAAGGATCACAGCGATTACCGCTCGCAGATCACCGATTTCTACGAGGAATCGGCCGAAAAGGTCGCCGCGCACCTCAGCGCCGGCAGGATGGTCGCGGTGCTTTCGGAAGGCGACCCGCTTTTCTACGGCTCCTACATGCATCTCCACGTCAGGCTGGCGCACCGCTTCCCGACCGAAGTCATTCCCGGCATCACCGCCATGTCCGGCTGCTGGTCGGCAACCGGTCTGCCGATCGTCCAGGGCGACGACGTGCTGACCGTGCTGCCCGGCACAATGAGCGAATTCGAGCTGACCCGCCGCCTCGCCGATACCGATGCCGCCGTGATCATGAAGGTCGGCCGCAACCTGCCCAAGATCCGGCGCGCACTGGAAGCCACCGACAAGCTGGCTCGGGCAATCTACGTGGAACGCGGCACCATGCCCGGCGGCGTCTCGATGCGGCTTGCCGACAAGCAGGACGACCAGGCGCCCTATTTCGCCATCGTGCTGGTGGCCGGCTGGTCCGGCCGTCCCGAAGCATTGATGGAGGCGGGGGTATGAGCGGCCGCCTGACCGTCATCGGCCTCGGGCCCGGCAATGCCGACCAGATGACGCCGGAAGCAAGCCGCGCCGTTGCCGAGGCAAAATTCTTCTACGGCTACAAGCCCTATCTCGACCGGCTCGAGCTGCGCCCGGACCAGATTCGTGTCGCCTCCGACAATCGCGAGGAACTCGCCCGTTCCAGGGACGCGCTGCTGAAGGCCGCCGAAGGCCACGAGGTTGCGGTCGTATCGGGCGGCGACCCCGGCGTGTTCGCCATGGCGGCGGCCGTCTGTGAGGCGATCGAGGCAGGGCCGGCCGAATGGTGCGCGGTCGACATCGCCATCGTGCCCGGCATCACCGCCATGCTCGCCGTCGCCGCCCGCATCGGCGCGCCGCTCGGCCATGATTTCTGCGCCATCTCGCTGTCCGACAATCTGAAGCCGTGGGAACTGATCGAACTGCGCCTGTTGGCTGCGGCCGGCGCCGGCTTCGTCATCGCGCTGTATAATCCGATCAGCAAGGCGCGCCCCTGGCAGCTAGGCCGCGCCTTCGAATGCCTTGCCGCGATCCTGCCCGGCACCACGCCGGTCATCTTCGGCCGCGCCGCCGGCCGCCCCGACGAGCGCATCGAGGTTTTCCTGCTGGCGGACATCGACGCGCAAAGAGCCGACATGGCGACCTGCATCATCATCGGCTCGCCGGAAACCCGAATCATCAAGCGCGGCGAGCGGCAGCTCCTGGTCTATACGCCGCGTTCGGCAGCGGGCTCGAGGACATGATCGACCATCGCGGCAAGGACTTCGACGGTGTCAGCCGACGCAACGTCCGGCAGCGCCGGCCTGCGGATCATGACCACCTCAAGACCCAGCGCCCGCGCTGCCGCGATCTTGCCGTAGGTCGCCTCGCCGCCGCTGTTCTTGGAAACGACGACATCTATGTGATGTTCCTGAAGCAGAGCCTGTTCGTCCGCCTCCGGGAATGGCCCGCGCGCCTGCAGGTACGCCGCATTCGGCACCGCGAGTTCCGGTTCAACAGGATCGACGCTGCGGATGACATAATGATGCTGAGGTGCGGCCTCGAAGGCGGCGACTTCTTGCCGGCCGAGCGCCAGCAACACGCGGCGCGGCATCGGTCCCAGCGCTTTGACTGCATCGACAACGGTATCGACCAGGACCCAGCGGTCGCCTTCGACCCTCTCCCAGCCTGGGCGTCTAAGCGCCATGATCGGCACGCCGGATCGGCGCGCCGCCTCCGCCGCATTGGCGGAGATTTGCGCCGCATAGGGATGCGTGGCGTCAATCAGCAGGTCAATGCGTGTTTCGCTGAGATACGCCGCCAGCCCGTCGACGCCGCCAAACCCGCCGACCCGCACCGGCACCCCTTGCGCGACAGGGTTTTCGGTGCGGCCCGCCAGCGACAGCGTGATCGAGATATCCGTGCGCGCGGCCAGCTTTCCGGCCAGTTGCCGGGCTTCGGTGGTTCCGCCGAGGATCAGAATGCGGTGGGTCATCATGCCTGCTGAAGCTCAATCGCGCGCCGCCGTGCTCACTCCAAAATGGCTCACGATCGTCGGCATCGGCGAGGACGGTGTAGCGGGTCTCGGCGACGAGGCCAAGCGGTTGATTGCAGAGGCGGAATTCGTCTTCGGCGGCAAACGCCACCTTGCCCTTGTCGCCTCGCTCGTCAAAGGTGAAGCGCGCGCCTGGCCGGCCCCTTTCGATGCCGAGATGCGCGACGTGCTGGCGCTCGCCGGCAGACGCGTCTGTGTGCTGGCCTCCGGCAATCCGTTCTTCCACGGTGTCGGCGTCACTCTAGCCCGCAAGGTGGCGGTGGAGGATATGCGGGTGATCCCCGCGCCCTCGGCCTTCTCGCTGGCCGCTTCCCGCCTGGGCTGGGCGCTGCAGGATGTCGAGACCGTCTCGCTGCATGGCTGCCCGCTCGACCTGATCCGGCCTTTGCTGCATCCCGCCATTCGCATTCTCGCGCTGACCTCGGACGGCGATGCGCCGGGAGCGATTGCCCGTCTCATGACCGAGCTCGGCTTCGGCGCGTCGCGGCTGACCGTGCTGGAGGCGCAGGGCGGGCCGAATGAAGGGCTGCGCACAGCTCGGGCCGACGCCTTCGATCTTGAAAAGATCAATCCGCTCAACGTGCTCGCGATCGAAGTTGATTCGACTCCGCAAGCACGCATCCTGCCGCTGACGGCGGGCCTTGCCGATCATTTGTTCGAGCATGACGGCCAGATCACCAAGCGCGAGATCCGCGCCATCACCCTGTCCGCCCTCGCCCCCAGGCGCGGCGAATTGCTGTGGGATATCGGGGCTGGCTCAGGCTCGATCGGCATCGAGTGGATGCTGGCCCATCCCTCCATGCGCGCCATAGCCGTTGAGGCCGATCCGGCCCGCGCCGCCCGCATCCGGCGCAACGCTGCTGCCTGCGGGGTTCCCGGTCTCGCCGTCGTCAAAGGTGCGGCACCGCAGGCTCTTGCCGGACTGGAAACGCCGGCTGCGATCTTCATCGGCGGTGGCGGCAGCGATGCCGGCGTGCTGGACGGCGCGATCGATGCCTTGTCCGCCGGCGGCCGCCTCGTCGCAAACGCCGTTACGCTGGAGATGGAGGCGCTGCTGCTTTCCCGTCACGCCGCGCTCGGCGGCGAGCTCACCCGCATCGCCATGTCCCGTGCTTCGCCAGTTGGTTCGATGCAGGCCTGGCGGCCGGCTATGCCGGTCACCCAATGGAGCTGGATCAAGCCATGATGGTCGCGGGCATCGGCAGCCGCAAAGGCGTCAGCGCAAGAGACGTGCTAGCCGCGATAGAAACCGCGCTGGAAGCGCACGGATTGGCGCTGACGGCGCTTTCGGCACTCGCCACCGCTTCTCTCAAGCGTGACGAAAACGCAATCTCCGCCGCCGGACGACAACTCCGCCTTCCGGTGATCGTTATCGAAGAGGACGAGCTCGAAGCCGTATCGTCCCAGACAACCAGCAATTCCGACCTGTCGCAGGCGCATGCCGGCACGCCGTCGGTTTCCGAAGCCTCCGCGCTTGCTGCTGCCGGCAAAGGCGCGAAACTGCTCGGGCCGCGCACCGTGCTCGGTCCTGTCACCTGCGCCATCGCCATCAGCGGAGACGCGGCATGACCGTCCATTTCATCGGCGCCGGTCCAGGTGCTGCCGACCTGATCACCTTGCGCGGCAGCAGGCTGCTGGCGAGCTGTCCGGTCTGCCTCTATGCCGGATCGATCGTCGCGCCGGAGCTGTTGCAGCACTGCGCGCCCGGAACGAGGTTGATCGACACCGCGCCGATGTCGCTCGACGAGATCGAGGCGGAATATCTGGCAGCTCACGAGGCCGGCCATGATGTCGCCCGCCTGCATTCCGGCGATCTTTCGGTATGGAGCGCAGTTGCCGAGCAGATCCGCCGGCTGGAGAAGCATGGTATCCCTTATACGCTGACGCCAGGCGTGCCGTCCTTCGCCGCCGCGGCGGCAGCGCTGCGCCGCGAGCTGACCATTCCAGAAGTCGCGCAAAGCCTGGTGCTGACCCGCATCTCCGGCCGCGCCTCGAAAATGCCGCCCGGCGAAACCCTGGCCGGCTTCGGCCGCACCGGCGCCACGCTCGCAATCCACCTCGCCATCCATGCCGTCGACCGTGTGGTCGCCGAGCTGACGCCCTACTACGGCGCCGACTGTCCGGTCGCGGTCGTCTTCCGCGCCTCCTGGCCGGACGAACGCGTGCTGACCGGCACGCTGGCGACAATTGAAGCGCAATTGGCTGCCGACCCGATGGAGCGCACGGCGATCATCTTCGTCGGCCGCTCGCTGGCGGCGGAAGACTTTGGCGAAAGTTCACTTTACGACGCCCACTACCAGCGGCGTTTTCGCGGGCGGGACAGATTGTGAGCGGCGGCGGCAACAGAAACGAAACCAACACGGTCGAGCAGGCGCTCGCCCGGCTGAACTTCAAGCCGCGCCAGCTGGAGCCCGGCCATGTCTGGCTGGCCGGCGCCGGCCCCGGTGATCCCGGCTGCCTGACGCTGGAAGTGCTGGCCGCCCTCGGACAGTGCGACGCGCTGGTCTATGATGCGCTGGTCTCGCCCGAAGTCGTCGCCGTCGCCGAGGGCGCGGAACTGTTCTATGCCGGCAAGCGCGGTGGCAAGCCATCGATGAAGCAGGACGACATCACCGATCTGCTGGTCCGGCTGGCGCGCGAGGGACGGCGCGTCGTCCGACTGAAGGGCGGCGATCCCTATGTTTTCGGGCGTGGCGGCGAAGAGGCGCTGGCGCTGGCAGGGGAAACCATCCCATTCCGCATTCTGCCTGGCCTGACGTCCGGCCTCAGCGCGCTGGCTGCCACCGGCATTCCCGGCACGATGCGCGGCATCAACAAGGCGCTTATTCTGGCGACCGGCCATGCCGCCGGCACCGATGACGATCTCGACTGGGCGGCCATCGCCCGTACCGGCCAGCCGGTGGTCATCTATATGGGCATGGCCAATCTGCCGCTGATCGCCGCCTCGCTGCTCGAGGGCGGACTGGCGCCTTCGACGCCCGCCGCGGTGATCGTCGCTGCGACGACACCGCAGGAACGGATCGTCATCGCCACGCTCGCGACCATTGCCGAGGAAGCGGCGGCAGCCGGCTTGACCTCGCCGGCGCTGATTGTCATTGGCGGCATCGTCGCGATGCGCGCTGCACTGGCGGGTGAGCCATGACCCGCGCGATCATCATCGGCGCGCCGCGCTCGGGCTCGGGCAAGACCAGCGTCACCATCGGCATTTTGCGCGCCCTCGCCCGGCGTGGCCTGAAAGTACGCGGCGCCAAATCCGGCCCCGACTATATCGATCCCGGCTTCCACACCGCCGCCACGGGCTTGTCCGGCGTCAATCTGGACAGCTGGGCGATGCCGCCCGCACTGCTCAACTCGCTGGCCGGCGAAGCGACCGAGGACGCCGACTTCATCTTCCTCGAAAGCGCCATGGGCCTGTTCGACGGGATCCCTGCTGCTCCAGGCCGTTCTGGCTCGGCGGCCGACCTCGCCCGGCTCTACGCCCTGCCGGTGCTGCTGGTGCTCGACGTCTCCGGCCAGTCGACCACGGCAGCGGCGGTCGCCAAGGGTTTTGCCACCTACGATCCGGATGTGCGCATGGCCGGCGTCGTGCTCAACCGGCTGGGCAGCGAGCGCCATCGCCGGCTTTGCGGCGATGCCATCGAAGCGCTCGGCCTGCCCGTCGTCGGCGCCATCCTGCGCGATCCCTCGCTCAACCTGCCCGAGCGCCATCTCGGCCTCGTCCAGGCCGGCGAATATGAGAATCTGATGGCGCATCTCGACCGGCTGGCCGACATGGTCGAGCGCTCGCTCGACCTCGACGCGATCATGGCGCTGGCGGCCCCTTTCACGCCGGCGCCCGGCAACTTCGGCGACGCGCTGCCGCCGCCAGGCCAACGCATTGCGTTGGCCGAGGACGCCGCCTTTACCTTCCTCTATCCGCATGTCGCCGCGCATTGGCGCAAGGCCGGCGCCGAGATCGTCCCATTCTCGCCGCTCGCCGATGAAGCGCCCGGCGACAATTGCGATGTCTGCTGGCTGCCCGGCGGCTATCCCGAGCTCCACGCCGGCCGCCTCGCCGCCGCCGCGAATTTCAGGGCGGGCATGGCGAGGTTCGCCGCCACGCGGCCGGTGCATGGCGAGTGCGGCGGCTTCATGGTGCTCGGCGAGGCGCTCGAGGACGCATCGGGCGAGACGCATCTGATGCTTGGCCTGCTCGGCCATTCGACCAGCTTCGCCAAGCGCAAGATGAACCTCGGCTACCGAGAGGCACGGCTGCGTTCCGAGTGTCCGCTCGGCAGCCAAGGCACGCTGATCCGCGGCCACGAATTCCACTACGCGCAGATGATCGCGACTGGCAATGACGAGCCGCTGGCCGACCTCGCCGACGGTCAAGGCAATCCGCTCGGCCCCTCCGGCTACCGGCGCGGCAATGTCAGCGGCACGTTCTTTCATGCCATTGCGAGGGGCGAGAGCATGATCCCGAAAAGTGGTAGCCGGTTTTCGGAATAGATCATGCTCAAACTCCAGATCCCCTCGCAACGGCAGATCCTCGAAGACGTCGCGCTTTGCCTCGTCTTCTTCACCCGGCTGCCGCTGCCCGGAACCGACTTCCGCGGCCGCAGCCTTGCCGCCGCGATCTGGGCGGCGCCCGTGGCCGGCCTCGCCGTCGCTCTCGTCGGTGCGCTGGTCTACGCCGTCGGCACAAGGCTCGGCCTGGCCGGAGGGTCTGCCGCCGCATTGACCCTTGCGGCGATCTTGCTCGCCACCGGCTGCCTGCATGAGGACGGGCTTTCGGATGTCGCCGACGGTTTTGGCGGCGGCAAGACACGCGACAGAAAGCTGGAGATCATGCGCGACAGCCGCATCGGTGCCTACGGCGCTTGTGCGCTTGCTGTCTCGCTGCTGATCCGCTGGAGCGTGCTCTCGGAACTCGCCGGCCCGGCTCATGTCTTCTTGGCCCTCATTACCGCGCATGCCGCGTCGCGCGGTCTGCTCGGCGCCTTCATGCACCTGCTGCCGCCGGCCCGCAGCGACGGCCTTTCGGCCGAAGCAGGCACTGTTTCCGCCGAAACCGCTGGTATCGGTGCCATGCTTAGCGCGGTCGCGCTGCTGGCGCTTGGGCTCGGCGGCGCCTTCACAGCACTCATCCTGCTTGGGCTGGTATTCCTCGCCTTCCGCGCGCTTTGCCTCAACCAGATCGGCGGCCAGACCGGCGACACCGTCGGCGCCCTTCAGCAGCTCGGCGAGATCGCAATCCTGCTCGTCGCTTCCGTTTCCCTATCCTGACTCTGTTTCGGAGATTTTGCCCCCATGCCTTTCAAATCGCTCGATGAACTGCGCACCGCCTGCCTCGACCTGCCCAACGGCAGCGACGCCGCGGCCAATGCCGTCGCCCGCCGCCAGGACACGCTGACCAAGCCGCAAGGCAGCCTCGGCCGGCTGGAGACAATTGCCGCCTGGCTGGCGCGCTGGCAGGGCCGCGACATGCCAAGGCTCGATCGCGTCGAGGTCTTGGTCTTCGCCGGCAATCACGGCGTCACCGCGCAGGGCGTATCGGCCTTCCCCTCGGAGGTCACAGTGCAGATGGTGGCGAATTTCGCTGGTGGCGGCGCCGCCATCAACCAGCTTGCCCGCATCGCCGGCGCGGAGCTGGACGTCATCCCGCTCGACCTCGACCGCCCGACCGGCGATTTCACGAAAGAGCCCGCAATGGACGACGAGGCCTTCCTCGCCGCCGTCTCCGCGGGCTACGACGCGATCAGCAGGGAACTCGACCTTGTCTGCTTCGGCGAAATGGGTATCGGTAACACCACGCCGGCGGCGGCCATTTCAACCGCGCTGTTCGGCGGCGGCGCGGAAAGGTGGACCGGGCGCGGCACCGGCGTCGACGACGCCGGCCTTGTGCGCAAGATCGTCGCCATCGAGGCTGGCCTGAAGCACCAGGCCACGGTGTTAGCCGATCCGCTGAAGATAGCTGCAGCCCTTGGCGGACGCGAACTTGCCGCGATCCTGGGTGCAACGCTGGCGGCGCGCCATCTGAGCGTGCCGGTGCTGCTCGACGGCTTCGTCTGCACCGCCGCAGCAGCACCCTTGGCGAGGCTGCACCCCGCCGGCCTCGCTCACACGCTGGCGGCCCATGTCTCGGCCGAATCGGGCCACCGTCGTCTATTGGAAGCGCTCGACCTGCCGCCGCTGCTCGACCTCGGCATGCGGCTCGGCGAAGGCTCCGGCGCCTGCCTCGCCGTCAACATCGTCCGCTCGGCTCTCGAATGCCATGCCCGCATGGCAAGTTTTGCGGAAGCTGGTGTTTCGGAGAAGTGATCGGATTCGGCCGATGAACTCGATCCACTAAGGCAGCAGCTTCCGTTCGCAGTGATTCTCAGATAAATCTGGTGGGATGAAAAAGTTTCACCCCACCTACTCTGCTGCGTTTCTCATTGTCGGTAGCGGTGCGCTAATTTCGCGCGGCAGATATTCCAGCTACGGTCCGATCGACACCGCGATTCTCGTCCTGTTCTTGATCTTCTTCTGGTGGCTTATCAGCGACTTTTCCGGGGGAAAAGCCGATGTTGATGCTGACAGACGTCAGAGTGCTGACAATGGCATCGCTTTTCCGTTCGGCAAGTTTCTGAGCCGCGTTTTTGGGCGCGGCAATCGCAGCGTTTGATCCAGTCGGCTGCGAGCGCTGCGAGCTAAGAGCACGCCTCGCCAAAGACCATCGGACTCCAAAGGCAACCCAAAGTTGATGAAACGAGCGCGGCGAATGAAACCGGCTCGTTTTAAGGTCTTTCCACCAAATCCTGGAGATTTTTGGTGGGTGCGCACAGGATTGAACTGTGGACCCGCTGATTAAGAGTCAGCTGCTCTACCAACTGAGCTACGCACCCACTCGGCCGGTAAAACCGGCGTTGGCGGGCATATAGCCGCCGACATCCGCCATGTCCAGCCCCGTGGGATTCATTTCCCGACAAATCGCCGAAGTGCCCCACCTGGTCAGACGTACAACTTACCTTCAGCCACCTTGATCGCATGGCCGCCGATGCGGGCGGCCGCCAGTTTGCCGCCTTCGACATTCAGTTCGAGGCGGATGCGCGACGGCCGGCCCATCTCCAGCCCTTGCTCGATCCACAGCTGCGACGCACCATCCGTCGGCCGGTCGAAATGCATGATCGCGCCGGCGAAGGCGGCCGCCGCCGAGCCGGTCGCCGGGTCTTCGTAGGACGGATTGCCGGGCACCATCATGCGGACATGGAAGGCACTGTCATGGTGCACCGTCTCGCGGCAATAGACATAGGGGCTGGCGAAGGCCCATTCGCTCTTGCGCGGCCCCAGTTCCGTCCACGCCTGGTTGTCCAGCCTGATCCGGGCGGCCGCCTCCAGATTGGCGACGGGGATGGTCACGTAGGGCACGCCCGCCGACCAGAACGAAACGCGGTGGTTCTCGAAGCCGAGCTCGTGCGGCCCAAGGCCAAGTGCGGCGCCGATCGCCTCGGGATCGGCGGACAATTCCAGCTGCGCCGGCAGTTTCGCCAGGTCGAACTCGGCAAAGGTCGAACCATCGTGCTTGCTGACAGCGCAGCGCACCGGGCCGATATTCTCCTCGAGCACGAAGATGCCGGCGGCCTCTCCCGCCATTTCGGCGAGCGCTATCGCCGAGCCGACGGTCGGGTGGCCGGCGAACGGCATTTCATAGTCGGGTGTGAAGATACGGATGCGGGCCCGGTGTTTGGGATTATCGGGCGGCAGCACGAAGACGGTTTCGGACAGGTTGAACTCGCGCGCCACCGCCTGCATCGCCGCGACGTCCAGCCCGTCACAGTCCAGCACGACGGCCAGCGGATTGCCGGCCAGCCGGTTGGTGGTAAATACGTCGTAAAGCAAGTAATTCCGCGGCTGCATTTCAGTAAGTCCTCTGCCTCATTCCCAACATGAGCGAAATTTAATTTGAATTTTGAACCATAAGGCCTGATTTGTGCACTGATGGGATATCACTGAACATAGGGGTCCGGCGTGGACCAGATTGTCAATCTGCCAAAGACGGAATCCGCTTCCGCCATCGAGACGGCGCTCGGGCTTGACCACCAGGGCCTGAAGACAAAACGCCGTCGCGGTTGGCTTTACGCGCTGCTTGCGCTACTCGCAGTGGCCGCGCCGGTTGTCGGCTACCAGTGGTATTCCGGCTCGCCCGCCAAGATCGAATATACCACGACACCGGCCGCCATGGCCGATCTTACCGTCGCGGTTTCGGCTACCGGCACGCTGCAGCCCCTCACCCAGGTCGATATTTCCAGCGAACTCTCGGGCGTCGTCCGCTCGGTCTCGGTCAACGAGAACCAGCTGGTGAAGAAAGGCGATGTGCTGGCTGCGCTCGACACTGCCAAGCTGGAGGTACAGATCGAGCGCGCCCAGGCTTCCGCAAAGGCAGCAGCGGCGAGCGTCGAGGACGCCACCGTAACCCTCGCCGAAAACGAAATGGGTCTGGTGCGCGCGGCACAACTGACCAAGCGCGGCATGGCGACGGACCAGTCGCTTGAAGCGGCGACCGCCACGCGCGACCGCTCGAAGGCGGCGCTCGATATTGCCAGAGCCAACCTCGCCATGGCCAGTGCCGATCTCAAGGCGCAGCAGACGGATCTTGCCAAGAGCACCATCTACGCTCCGATCGACGGCATCATATTGACGCGCTCGGTCGATCCCGGCCAGACGGTCGCCTCCTCGCTGCAGGCGCCGGTGCTGTTCGTCATCGCCGCGGATTTGAAGAACATGGAACTGAAAGCCGCAGTCGACGAGGCCGATATCGGCGCCGTCAGGCCCGGCCAGCATGCGCGCTTCACCGTCGATGCCTTCCCGGAACGGCCGTTCGACGCCGAAATCCGCGACATTTCCTATGCTTCGGTCACCACCGACGGCGTCGTCACCTACGATGCAAGGCTGGATGTCGACAACAGCGAGCTTCTGTTGCGGCCCGGCATGACCGCCACCGTCTCGGTCGTCACCAAGCAGGCCAGGAACGTGCTCACCGTGCCATCGATCGCCTTCCGCTACCGGCCGGCGCAGACGGCGGAGCGCGGCTGGAGCCTCACCGACCTGTTTACCGGCCGCATGGGACGCCCCGGCGGCAACCGCCAGCGCCAGGTGGCGACGAAGCCCACCGACGGCTCGCGCACGCTCTACGTGCTGGAGAACGGCCTGCCGCATCCGGTCAACGTCAGGGTCGGCTCGACCGACGGCGAACTGACCGAGATCGTCTCCGGCCTGGAGGAAGGCGCACAAGTCATTACCGCCTCGCAGCAGCGGAGCTGAGACTGTGGCGTCGGGCGCGGCCCTCATCAGCTTCGACAAGGTCTGGAAAAGCTATGGCCAGGGCGAGGCCCGGGTGCACGCGCTGGCCGGCGTCGACCTCGCCATCAGGCGCGGCGAATTCGTCGCCATCATGGGGCCGTCTGGCTCAGGCAAATCAACGGCGATGAACATCATTGGCTGCCTCGACACGCCGACCGCCGGGACTTACAGCTTCGAAGGCATCGACGCCGGCCGTCTCGACCGCAACCGCCGCGCCGTGCTGCGCAACCTCTATGTCGGCTTCGTCTTCCAGGGCTACAACCTCTTGCCGCGCACCACGGCCGCCGAGAATGTCGAACTGCCGCTGATCTATCGCGGCGTTGGTGCCCGCGAGCGCCGCGATCTTGCAATGCAGGCACTTGCCGAGGTCGGCCTTGTCGACCACGAGCATCATACGCCGGCCGAACTCTCCGGCGGCCAGCAGCAGCGCGTGGCGATCGCCCGCGCCATCGTCACCAGGCCGATGCTGCTCGTCGCCGACGAGCCGACCGGCAATCTCGACACCGCCCGCACACACGAGATCATGGAGCTCCTGACGCAGCTGAACACCGAGCTCGGCCTGACCATCGCCATGGTCACGCACGAAGCCGATGTTGCCGGCTACGCCCAGCGCACGATCCGCTTCCTCGACGGCCACGTCGCCTCGGATACAGCCAATCTCGAGATGGCCTAGCCATGATCCCGAACCGAAGGACCGCGTCAGCCAAAAGTGGAATCCGGTTTTCGGAAGAGATCATGGCCAAACAAAAAGATAGAGCCCCATCCCGGCTCTATCGGGATGGATCAGGCTCATGATCTGGGAAACCGTCCGCCTCTCGCTCCGCTCCATCCGCCGCAACGTGCTGCGCTCGTTCCTGACGCTGCTCGGCATCGTCATCGGTGTTGCCGCCGTCATCGCCATGCTGACCATCGGCTCGGGCACCACCGAGAAAGTCAAGTCCGACATCTCCAAGCTCGGCAGCAACCTGCTCGTCATCCGTTCCGGCCGCCCGGCCGGGCCCGGCGGACCGGGAGGGCTCGACCAGGTAGTCCGGCCGCTGGGCGACAAGGATCTTGCAGCACTTGTCGCGCATCTGGACGGCGCGCGCGCGGTCTCGCCGGCCTCGCAAAAACAGGTGCGCGTCATTTTCGGCACCGAAAGCCTGACCTCGGGCGTCACCGGTACCGACAGCGCCTATCTCGATGCGCGCGACTGGAAGCTGGTTTCGGGCCGTCCGTTCAGCGATTCGGAAACCCGCTCGGGCACCGGCGTCTGCCTCATCGGCGAGACGGTGCGCCAGCAGTTCTTCGGCGCGGGCGACCCAGAAGGCGAGATCATCCGCGTCAACCGCACCTCCTGCAAGATTATCGGCCTGCTCGAACCAAAGGGCTATACCGGCTTCGGTCAAGACCAGGACAATGTCGTGCTGATGCCGCTTGCGGCCTATCAGCGTCGCATTGCCGGCAATCGCGACATCGAATCGATCTATGTCGCCGCCGACGACCGTACGCCAACCACGGTGCTGCAGCAGCGCGTCGAGGACATATTGCGCGACGCGCGCCGCATCACGCCAGACCGTGACGATGATTTCTCGATCCGCGACATGACCCAGATTGCCGACGCCATGGCCAGCGCCACCACCACGATGACCGGCATGCTCGGCGCCGTCGCCGGCGTCAGCCTGCTCGTCGGCGGCATCGGCATCATGAATATCATGCTGGTCTCGGTCACCGAGCGCACGCGCGAGATCGGCATCAGGCTCGCCATCGACGCCCACGAAAAGCACATCCTCATCCAGTTCCTGGTCGAGGCGACGGTGCTGTCGCTGCTTGGCGGCATCATCGGCATCCTGATCGGCCTGGCGCTGGCCGGCCTCGCCTCGGTGACGCTGACGATCCCGTTTGCGCCGAGCCCGGCGGTCATCCTGCTTGCCGTCGGCTTTTCCGCACTGATCGGCATGGTGTTCGGCTTCTTCCCGGCACTGCGCGGCGCCCGGCTCGACCCGATCGATGCGCTGAGGCACGAGTAGAGAGCGCCTCCAGACGCTGCCAATTTTTTATGCAGCCTGCCCTTGTCGGGGCACAATCTGCAATGATAGCAATGCTGTTGGGGATAAGGGGGGAATAATGGATGAGCAAGAAAGGGCGACTGGCTCTGGCGATGGTGATCGTCGAAGCCGCCTTGGCAGGGCTTTGGTGGAATTTGATCCGTTATGGGATGGACAATCCCGATCGCGTCACCCCTGACTTCCAGCAGGTTATTGGACAGACGATGGGAACGGCGATGGGCGCGCTCCTGGGTCTCGGCGCGCTCTTGTATTTTGTCGCCGCCCGCAACGACCGCAAGGCCATTGAAGGCAGGTCGCGACGTTAGAGTCGGATGTTCTAATCCCTGCTCGCAAAATGCCACTCTATCAGCGGCCCCATATGCGGCATCAGCCCGTCCGGCAGGTCGGCGGCATTGCGGATGATGACGGGTCCTTCGATTTCCGGCTCTGGCTCGGTGGCGACAAAGTCGCTGATGCGCTGCGCGATCTCGTCGGCGGAGGCCGTCTCGCGGTAGCGGCGAAAGATCACCGTGCCGCTTGCCGTCGACAGGGCGTAGTGGCGCCTGCCGCGTGTCGCGCCTGATAGATCGAGCCCGGTTTCCTCCCGTACCTCGCGGATCATGTTGAAGTCGACGTCGACAAGGCCGTCGCGGAAATCGGTGGGCTCGAACGAACCGGCGGCGAAGTAGATGCGCCCGGCATTGACCGTATGCGGCGCCATGCGGATCGCCACCAGCGCATTGTCGCCAGCGACCAGCATGGCGTGCGCGTAGGCATGTTCGGCGCCAGGCACCTGTCTATTGCTGCGCCAAAGCATGAAGGTCGAATACCGCACCGCATGGCAGCGGCCGACGAGGCGATTGTCGCGGTAGCTGAGTGCGGAAAGCAGCACCACGGTGCCGTCGAAAAGCGCCGGCCTGGCTGCGGTCTCACGCCGCCAGTTCGCCGCGATCGCCTCGGCATTATCGCGCTCGAACGGATGCGGGCCGGGATCGAGCCTGACGTCGATGGCATCGACCGGCAGGATGACGTTGCGCGGCAGATCGAAACTCACGCCTGTCTCACGCCATGTCGAGGGCAATTGCTACCGGGCAATGGTCGGATGCCTTCGGCCGGTCCCACCCGGCGCGTGGGAAGCGCTCGACCTCCTGGCCCGCCGGAAATATGGTGCGCCAAGGCTGCCCGTTACGGATGATATCGGGAACGGCGGTGGCGTTCTGCCTGGCTAGCGCCCTCGACAAAAGGATGTAGTCGAGCTGGCAGAGATGCCGCTCTTCCGGTCCGCGCGTGTGATAGAAAGTCCAGCGGTCCATTTCCGGCCGCCGCTCGACCGCGTTTTCGCAAAAACCGCCGGCAGTGAGCACGTCGATGCAGGACCGGGTCTCGTCGATGACCTCGAAGCGATGGCCGTCGAAAACATCGCCAGTGATCTTCACGCGCTGCCGGTAGTCGTTCATGTCGCCGCAGATTGCCCAGCGCTTGTCGGCGGCATGGTCCTTGCCGAAGCGCTCCTCGATGATCCGGCGCACCGCCTGCGCCTCGGCGATGCGCAGCGGCATTGTCGCCTCGCGGCCGTCGAGGCCGTTACGGGGCGAGCCCATCGACTTGAAATGCACGAGATACAGCGTCAACGGCGCGCCAGCCACCGTCAGATCGACTTCCAGGCAGTCGCGCCGGAAGATGCGTTCATTGGCCTGGTGACCAAGCGCCGCCAATTCCGCCGTGTGCAGCCCGAATTGCTCGAACGTGACATAGGCGTAGCTGGTCATGCGCACGAATTCGATCGGCTGGCCCTGCGCGGTCTCGTTGCGCATCATCACGGCGACGTCGATGCCGCGCGAATCATTGCCGGCGGTGGTGTATTTCTGCCGGTAGCCTTGCCCCACCATCTTGAACAGATAGCCATATTCGAAGGCCTTCAGCGCCTCGATATTGTCGACCTCCTGCATGCAGATGATGTCGGCGCGGGTGGCCGCGATCGCCAGCGCCGTCAACTGCCGCGTGTCGTCGGACTGCGCGATGGCCCGCGCCTGCTCGAGCATCTTGTATTCGGCCTCGCTCTGGATGTCGAAAAGCGCGAGCGTGCGATCTTCGTTGAGCTGATTGCGGTATCCGGAATAATCAAACCTGTTCATCAGGTTTTCGACGTTGAACGTGGCAAGGCGCAGCGACATGGCTTTGACCTTTGCCCGCAAGCGCGCCCGAAAACAAGGGCGCAGAAATCAGGCGGCTCTGATTGATCGCGCGCTCGCTAAGGTTGACGGAACCTTTTTGTTCATCTTCCGTTCAGATGGAAAGTTCCATCAATAGGCCCTTCCCCGGGTATTCTGGGCGTGGGGCCTGAATCTTCGGAGAGTGCGATGAAACCGCTCTATTTATCTTCTGTCAGATCCGGGCTGATGGCCCTCGGTCTGATCGCCGGCCTCTCGGCCCCCTCGCTTGCCGGGCCAATGCCCAAACCTCTGCTGCCGGTGGCGGGCAATGCCGCCGACATCGTGCAAATTCGTGAAGATTGGGCAGGCGGCAACGACAGGCAGATCTGGCGTTGGCGCAATCGCGGCTTTCGGCAATGGCACGGCGACGATGGTTGGAGATGGCGGTCCAACAATTTCCGCGGCCGTCATTTCTCAAGACACTGGGACAATGGCGACTGGAATGACAGCTGGCGTTGGCGCCATCACCGCCGCCATTACCGCGGCGGTTACTACGATGATGGTGCCGGCGCCGCGATTCTTGGGCTGGGCCTAGGGCTTGGCCTCGGCAGCCTATACAACAACAACAACTACTACGATGCCCCCGCACCGCGGCGCTACTACCGGACACAGCGGCTTTCCAGCGCGCATGTCCAATGGTGCTACAATCGCTACCGGTCGTACCGCGCCTGGGACAACACTTTCCAGCCCTACAATGGGCCGCGCCAGCAATGCTACTCGCCCTATAGCTGAGCAGGCCGACAACAGATCATCCGGCGCCGTGCTTCGCGGCGCCGTTTTATTTGGGCTGCCATCCGCTTCCGGCAAAAGTCGCGATAATTCTCGCAGCTCTGCCGATGATAACGCTATGTTTATCAGGCAGGCCTAATGATTGGCGATCAGACCACCCGCGATGCGACGATCGCCAGGGATTGCGTGCGATGGCCGAGGACGAACAGAGGGACAAACACCGGCAGCGCGTCTTCAAGGGCGCGACGATCCTGACCGGCATGACCAATTCCGAGGTCACATGCACGCTGCGCAACATGCATGCCGGCGGCGCCGAATTGAAAGTCGCGATCGACGCGCGCGTGCCCGACGAGTTCCTGCTCTATGTGCCGACCGACGGCATCGCCTACAAGACGGTGGTCCGCTGGCGCCGTGATGACCGCATCGGCGTGATGTTCACCGGCACCCAACCAAAGCCCAGCTGGCATTACGGCTGAGATTCCCGGCTTTATCCAGGTGGCAGGATTTGCAGCGTCTGCTCGTCAAACAGCGGCTCTTCCTGGCCGACGCGAACGAATAGAAGCTTTCGCAGTTCGGGTGATTGCACCTCGAAATACTGGATGCCGTCCGGGGCTTCGCCCCATTCGCCGCACGGTGGTTCGCCGACCTCGTCAGGGTCGGCAACGGCTTTCAATTCCTCGCGATAGGCGGCATCGGGACTGAAGACGTATCGCATGGTTCCCGCGGGCGCGGCCCCTTCGGTGTAAGGCATGAGCACGCAACGTGTGCTGATAGCCTTTTCCGTCTTCTGCGAGAATATACGTCCCAACGCAGCGTCAGCGGCTTCGCCGGGCAGCATATCGAAGACTTCGACGACGGGATCGGCCGGGCCGCCGTCGCTGTATTTGATGGCAAGAGCATTGCCGCCAAGCTCGAAATGGATTTGGCGAAAACCGAAATCACAGCGCTGCACCCAGGCCGCAAGCCCGACATCCCTGTCCGCCAGCCGTTCCCAGGTGCATTTGTCGACAGGCGGACGCGACGGCTTGCTTTGGTCGGCACGAGCCCCGGTGGCCATGGCCATAAGGACCGGCAGGGCGCAGATGCAAGCCGGCAGTCTCTTGCTATTCATCGCTGCAACCCGTCAAGGTAAAGGCATCCCAGGCTGAACCATCGGGATTGGCTTTGGCGAAATCGGGCCATTCGGTAAAAATCGCGCCGAAGTCAGGCAACAGCAACCCTGTCGGTGCCGGCGAGGCCTCGCGGGAGCTCAACTGCTCGGCACCGCCTGCGTTGAACGCATAGACCTGCCCGTCCCACACTCTGCACAGTCCGGTGCCGTCCTCGAGACCCGCCTCGCGATCATCGTCGGTGCAGGTGTGCCGGATCGTGCCCACAGGAAACGATTGCTTGCCATTGGTCCAGGTGATGTCCGACGGCAGACGAATGTCGGTATTCGGCACGATCAGCGAAAAGACCTCCGTCGTGAGCGCAGCCGGCTCGTTGTCGGTTGGCCGGAATTGTATCGTCGCCCCTGATCGCGGCTCGCGATAGGTCGCGTGGCTGAGTGAACATTCTGTTGCGTTCGCCGCTTGCAACAGGCTCAGCATGCTCAGAAAAATAGCTGCTGCTTTGCGGATGATCATTTAAGTTCCTTGGAGCAGCATCATTGTGAAGTTTGAGCATCGATGCTTTAGCATGGCCCAAGGTCATGGTCGAAAGAAAGAAATCGGTGATGCGAAATTCCATGATGATCATTTCGATCTGCGCATTTTTGTGCGGCCGCGCCTTCGCCGCGGAACCCTATGTGGGCACATGGTCCGGGGACAGATCGAACTGTACTGCCGTCGCGGATGTTCAACGCCAGACTGTCTACGCATTGTACCCCGAGGCACTGTCGGTCCCTGCTCTCGGCTGCGAACACGCAACGTTTCGCAAGACACCCACAGGCTGGGTGGCGCGGGCCAGCCAATGCTACGGTTCTGACCCGTCGGCCGAAGAGCCGTTCTCACGTGTCATCCATGTTGTGGTCGACGGGGCGACGGTGAGATTGACATGGCCTGGCTTCGACAGCGGAGTTCTTGTCAGATGCTGACGACAGGTGTCCTCTTCCTCTGGATCTACAGCGTCTTGGACAGCAGCTTCAGCACTAGATCACCCCGATGAGCAGCGCGGCTCCACCGAGGAAGCCAACGGCGCAGACCCACAGGAGCCAAAGCCCGCTCACCCTGCATTCGAGAACCGCTGCAGCCGGATTGGCGGGATCGTAGTGGACCTCGATCTTATCGCCCTCGAGGTAGCGCTGCGATTGACCGCTGACGAGGCTTGGCAGCGAGGCCGTCACGTTTGCGCCGAAAGCGATGCGATCGGCGGCGTAGCGCTGGCCGGCGACGTTATAGCTGTAGACGATGCGGGATTTGAAAACTGTGCGCCAGGGCCGATAGCCGCTGCCTCCGGCGCGGGCTTCAAATTTCTGCAGGCCCGAAGCGTCGATACGTCCCGTGGTTATAGGCCATTTGGCCGCCTGTTCGGCGAGCGACTTCTGGGCAAAGCCCATGCGCAGGATAAACAGCCCCATGACAAGCAGCAGCGCCGCGGCGCCGAGGTTCTGCGGCTTGGGCAAATGCGGCCCGATCGCCTCCAGGACGCCGCCGACGGAGAAGACCAGGACGAGCGCGCCAACCACCAGCCCGGCCGAAAGCTGGACCATGAACTTGAACGAGCCGTCGGGCATAGTGCGCTCGATCACGGCCTTGGCTGGATCGGCCGGATTGTAGAAGACGGTTACGCCAGCCCCGTTTGGAAATCGCGCAAGGATTTCCGCTACGGCGAAATTTCCAAGGTTCTCCCGCACGCTGTAGTGCGAACTGCGAAATTTCTTGCCGTTCACCTTGTATTCGAAGGTGATCGCCGGAAAGTTGCGCATCTCGGTCGACCCTCTGCTGTCCGAACCGGATCCCGAACTGGTCACCTCGCGAGCCTCGACTCGCGACGAGACGATCTTTCCCGGCGTCGGAGACCAGCGGCTGACCGCCCTCACCTCCCTCCACTTCAGGAAGGTGACGAGGGAGAGCATGCCGGCAACCGCGCAGGCAAACCCGATCAACAGAAATTTGAGTTCCAACGCTCACCCCCAGGCAATTTGTGCCGTACCCCGCGCAGGCATACCACGACGGTGAGAATAACGCGCCTGGTCAAAATCCTGTAACCAGCACATCTTCACGTAAAAGCCGGCGGATCGCTCCGCCGGCCGCTTTACGCAATTACTAAATTGCGATTTTAATTCTTGGCCCTGTCGACCAGCTTGTTCTTGGAAATCCACGGCATCATCGCGCGCAGCTTGGCGCCGACTTCCTCGATTCGGTGACTGTCGTTGTTGCGGCGGATGCCCTTGAAGCGCGACATACCGGCGCGGTATTCCTGCATCCATTCCGAGGTGAACTTGCCGGTCTGGATGTCCTTCAGCACGCGCTTCATCTCGGCCTTGGTCTCGGCGGTGATGATGCGCGGGCCCGAGACGTATTCGCCCCATTCCGCGGTGTTCGAGATAGAGTAGTTCATGTTGGCTATACCGCCCTCATAGATCAGGTCGACGATCAGCTTGACCTCGTGCAGGCATTCGAAATAGGCCATTTCCGGCGCGTAGCCGGCCTCTACCAGCGTTTCGAAACCGGCGCGGATCAATTCGACCAGACCGCCGCACAGCACAACCTGCTCGCCGAACAGGTCGGTCTCGCACTCCTCGCGGAAGTTGGTCTCGATAATGCCTGAACGACCGCCGCCGACGCCGCACGCGTAGGAGAGTGCCAAATCGAGCGCATTGCCCGAAGCGTCCTGGTTGACCGCGACCAGGCACGGCACGCCGCCGCCTTTCTGGTATTCGCCGCGCACCGTATGGCCTGGCCCCTTCGGGGCGATCATGACGACGTCGACCGAAGCTTTCGGCTCGATCAGGCCAAAATGCACGTTGAGGCCATGGGCGAAGGCGATTGCCGCGCCATCGCGGATGTTCGGCGCGATCTCGGATTTGTAGATGTCGGCCTGCAGCTCATCCGGCGTAGCCATCATCATCAGGTCGGCCCACTTGGCGGCATCGGCCACGCTCATCACCTTGAGCCCGTCGGCCTCGACCTTCTTGGCGGTCGCCGAGCCGGCCTTGAGCCCAATGGCGATATCCTTGACGCCGGAATCCTTGAGGTTGAGCGCATGCGCCCTGCCCTGGCTGCCATAGCCGATGATGGCGACCTTCTTGCCCTTGATCAAGTTGAGATCGGCGTCGCGATCGTAATAGACACGCATTTTTCTTCCTTCCCTTTTGGATTTAGCGGCCTTGCGGCCCGGTTTTTGCTCCATGAAGAGCGAGAAACTGCTGCGTCGCCCGGGCGGCATCGCCGCCGATCGCCACATCAGTCAATTCCAGCCGGTCGCCGAGCAGCAGGCGAATCTGCACGTCGCGGGCGACCAGTCCGAAAAAGGTGCGGAATGCCGCCTCCGCGTCCGAAAATTCGAGAAGCCCGGCCTGCCTGCCGGCTTCCAGCACCGGCTTCAGCCGCCTGGCCAGCGCGAACCGGCCGTTCTCCAGCACGATGGCGCCGAGATCGTCCTTCCCCGAACCGGCATGGCCGACCGCCACCCGGTTCAGCGCGATCGAGGTGTCGCTCGAAATTACCTTGAGCCAGTCCGAAGCGAAGCGCTCGAGGCTTGCCGTCAGCGAGGCGAGGTCGAGCCCCTTGCGGTCGACCGGCACTACCCGCACCTTGGACGCCTGCCATTGTACCGTTGCCGTCAATAGCCCGTCGCGATCGCCGAACCATTTGTAGAGCGTTTCCTTGGAACAGCTCGCCCGCCGCGCCACGGCGGTCATGGTCAACTGATCGCCCTCTTCGACCAGCAGGCGAAGGGCGGCGTCGAGCACAGCTTTCTGCCGCTCCGTCAGCGTCTCGCTGGTGTCGATGTCGTTCACAGCGTGCAACACAGTCTTTCCTCAGGAGGCAAACTCATCCGCAGTTCAGACACGAACTCGAAGGCGTACCGTACGTTACGGTTCTGCGTTATGGCGTATTGCCCGACCCGGCGCAAGCCCTTATTTCTGTAACGCGCTCCATACGGGGGCATCACGGGAGACACGAACGATGCTCGCCGGATTGCTTGCTCTGACCGTTGCCGCGGCGTTCGCGGGTGCCGCAATCTATGTCAGCGTCGCCGAACAGCCGGCGCGGCTTCGCCTCGAGGACAAAGCATTGCTGCAGGAATGGCAGCCTTCCTACAAGCGCGGCGCCGCCATGCAGGCCTCGATCGCCGTCATCGCGTGTATTCTGGGCCTCGTCGCGTGGTGGCAGACCGGAAATCTCGCTTATCTGGCCGGCGCAGTGCTGATCATCCTGCCTTGGCCATGGACGCTGCTGGTGATGATGCCCGCAAATCGGTTGCTGGAGGCGATGGACGCGAACACCCTCAATCCTGAAGCTCGGACATTGATCGTCAAATGGGGCAATCTGCATCTGGTCCGCGTCGGGCTTGGCGTTCTGGCGACGCTGGCGTTTCTCTGGGGCAGTGCCTGACCTCGCAGATCCGCGCCATCTTCGGCACGAAGGTGTGTCACTCCATGACGGCCGGATGGCGCAGCCGCCCAAGCAGAACTGACAGCGCGTCGAGCTCATCATTGGAAAGCCGGGCGCCGACCAGCCCCGCGATCGACCGGCCGTAGACGGCCCACATGCGGCGGCGCGTCTCGCGCCCCTTGCCGGTGATGCGGACCGTTTGCCCGCGGCCGTCATCGGCAACCCTGAGCTTCTCGACCAGCCCGTCGGCTTCGAGCCGCGCCAGGAGCCGGGAGACGTTGTATTGCGCAAACAGGGTACGCTCGGTGAGTTGGAACGGCCGCAATCCGCCCTCGCCTGCCTCGGCAAGCTCATGCAGGACGTCGTACCAGGCAAGCGACGGCAAGCCACTGTCCTTCAGCGCGTCCTCTGCTCTTTCCAACAGCTGGCGCGAAACCCGCATCAGGCGGGCCCAGGCCTTGATGGCTGGCGGTGAAGGAATCCCGGTCATGGTTGCAGCATAAGCGATAGATGCAATTGCATCAAGCTTGACGATAGATGCAAATGCATCTAGATAGATGCGGTCGCATCAATCGTGAGAAGCAATTCCGATGAAGCATGAAATCTGCAAGATCGCCGACATTCCGGAAACAGGCAGCCTGATCGCTCCATTTTTCGGCCGCGAGGTCCATGTCTACCGCAGCGGCGAACGTATCCGCGCCGCCGCCAATGTCTGCCTGCATTTCGGTGGCCCGCTCGACTGCAAGGACGGCAAGCTCGTCTGCCAATGGCACGGCGCCTCGTTCGACATGGCGAACGGTGATCGCCTCGAAGGCCCAGCGCCGAAGGGCTCCCGCCTGATGTTCCTCTCCACCCGCGTCGAGGACGGCGCCTTGAATTATGTCTGGGGAGAGTGAGATGACCGACAGGCTCACTCTCGTCAGCCACCATCTTTGTCCCTACGTGCAGCGCGCGGCGATTTCACTTCGCGAAAAGGGCGTGCCGTTCGAGCGCGTCGCGGTCGATCTCGCCAACAAGCCTGGCTGGTTCAAGGCAATATCGCCGCTTGGCAAGGTGCCGCTGCTTCGCGTTGAGCATGACGGCCAGGAAACGGTGATCTTCGAATCGCTCGTCATCCTCGAATTCCTCGAGGAAACCCAGACCAATCCGCTGCATCCGACCGGTGCCTACGCCCGCGCCCGGCATCGTGCCTGGATCGAATTCGGCTCGGCAATCCTCAATGCCATCGGCCGCTTCTATTCAGCACTCACCGAAGCCGCCTTTCTTGAGGAAAGCGAGGCTCTGTCGGCAATGTTCGATCGCCTGGAAGTGGAACTGGCGAATGGCGCGGCTGGACCATGGTTCGACGGCGAGCGTTTTTCACTGGTCGACGCGGTCTACGGGCCGATCTTTCGCTATTTCGACGTCTTCGACCGGATCGGCGATTTCGGCATCCTGGACGGAAGGGCGCATGTCCAGGCCTGGCGCGAGGTGTTGCGCAAACGCCCATCCGTGAAGGGCGCGGTCGCTCCCGATTATCCGCAACGCCTTCATGCATTCCTGCAGGCGAAGGGCTCGCACCTTTCGAAACTCATTCGCCAAAACGATCCGGCCATAGCGCTTCCGCAAGCCCGATCGGCCTGAACGGATCAATCACCGTTCCTGTAACCATGGAAGCAAGAAACAGCGGCGCCGGTGGAATTTTCGCCAGCGTTGCCACCAGCCTGTCGCGGACGAACGGCATCGCGGTCGAATCCGACTGATAGAACGGCGTCAGCAGCAGCGACAGCACCTGAAAGACCCGCACATGCCATCGCCGCGCCCGGACGTAAGCCTCCAGCGCAGTATCGATACGATCCGTTCCTATGAGCGCGTAGTTGAGCGCTGCTGCATCGAGTAGCGCCATGTTCGCGCCCTGCCCGAGCTGCGGGTTCGTCGAATGCGCCGCATTGCCGATAACAGCCAATCGCCGTCCGGCTGGCGTCTTCATCGTGTGATGGCCATAGCGCGCCAGCGAAAGCTGGTCGAAATTGTCGATCTGGTCGGTGAAGGCCGCGCATTCAGGCCACAGCCCGACCAATCTCGCCTTCCATGCCTCGAGGCCCGTTGCCCTTACCTGCTCGGCATCCGCCGGTTTCACGCTCCAGAAGAATGCCGCCATCTTTTCAGTATCCGGTTCCGGCCGGCCGATCGGCAGCACGCCGATCATCACGCTCGCTCTGTCGTAGCGCTGCAGCAGCGCATGCTCGTCGAAACCCTTACGCCAGCCGAGCGAGACCCAGAACGCGCCATAGGCGAGCGGTCGCGGTTCGCCCGGATTGTTCACGCACTGCCGCAATTTGGAGCGCGAACCGCTGGCATCCACTACCAGGTCGAACGGCGCTATCCTTCGTCCGTTGCCGCAGACCAATGTTGCCCGTTCGCCAGTTTCCAGCGTCTCGAGCTCGATACCTGTCTCGATGGTGATCGCTTGGCGCCGGACGGCGCGGAAAAGCACGCCGAACAGAGCCGCGCGGTGCACCGCCAGCCCGAAACGGCCGCCGCGCTGGGCATCGTAGCGGACGTCGAGCACTGTGCGGCCGGATCTGGCGTCAGCACCATGCAGGCGGTCTATGCGGCTGCCTAGCGCTAGTATGTCCTCAAGCAGGCCGAGATCGGCGAGCACCGTCAGCCCGGTCGGCTGCAGGATCAGCCCGGACCCGACCGGCTTTGGCTGCTCGAAGCGCTCGAAGACAGTAACCCGATGCCCGGCGTGCTTGAGATAGAGCGCGGCGGCAAGTCCAGCCGGACCGGCACCGGCAATCGCGATATCCAGAGAATTGCCCATTTGCCCGACCCAATCCAGGCCGGACAATCCTTTAGCGCTGTCCCTAAATCAAGCCGCCGTGTTCGTTGAGGCTCAGTCTTCGGCAGCGTCGAAGGCAGCACGCGCTTCACGCACCGCGCCGTGGTTGAGCTCGGCCCACTGCATCAATTGATGCAAGGGTCCGAACATCGAGCGCCCGAGATCGGTGAGGCTGTACTCGACGCTCGGCGGCTTGGTCGGGAACACCTGGCGATGCACATAGCCGTCGCGCTGCAGATCGTGCAACGTCTGGGTGAGCATGCGCTGTGAAATATCGGGCACCAACCGACGCAATTCACCGAAGCGGTACGGCTTCTCGGCCAAGGCCATCATCAGCAGCGAACTCCATTTGTTACTGATGCCCTGGATCACATCGCGAATAGGGCAATCCGCAAGCTTTGCGCCACCGTTGCCGGCTTTGTAGATCTCGAGCTTCGATCTCAGATTGACGATCCTGCCGTCCATGGCTGGTTCCCTGGGTGTGCCTACCTCCCGCAAAACTGCCTTCTTTACGAGGGTCGGTCAATTCTTATTTTAGTGCTGGTCTCTTTTTGAGACTTACCTATGCACCCCGCCGCTTCGGCGCAACGTCAGGACATCTCATGACCGACACCCTTCTCGTCACCGGCGCCTCCGGCCAGCTTGGCCGCGGCGTCATCAATCATCTGCTTGACACGCTCAAGGTCTCGCCTCAGCGCATCATCGCCGCCACCCGCAATCCGGAAAATCTCGCCGATCTGGCAGCGCGCGGCGTCACCATCAGGGCGGCCGATTTCGACGACACGGCATCGCTGGCCAGTGCATTCACGGGTGCCGACAGGGTTCTGATCATTTCGACGGACGAGCTCGCCCTTCCCGGCAAGCGCCTGAAGCAACATGAGACCGCGGTCGCCGCCGCAAAAAGCGCGGGCGTTTCGCATCTGCTCTACACATCGATGCCCAATCCGGAGCCAGGATCGCCGGTGCTGTTTGCACCCGATCACCACGGCACCGAGCAGGCGATCAAGACGAGCGGTATTCCCTACACCATCTTCCGCAACGGCTGGTATCAGGAGAACCTGTTCATGGCGCTGCCGCACGCCATCGCCTCGGGGCAGTGGTACACATCCGCTGGAGACGGCCGCATTGCCCATGGCGCGCGCGACGACATGGCAGCGGCGATCGCCGCCGGCCTCGCTTCGGGAGCAACCGAAAGCACGACATACACGCTGACGGGTCCGCAGGCCTATACGGTCGCCGAGATCGCGAGTCTCGTCGCCGAGGTTACCGGCAAGCCGATCGAAGTCGTCCAGCTTTCGGATGAAGCGCTGACCGAGGGATTGAAGGCAGCCGGCGTTCCCGAAGCCTTCGCCCCCATCATCGTTTCCTTCGACACCAACACCCGCTCCGGCCGCATCAGCATGGTGACCGACGCGGTCGAGACGCTGTCCGGCAGGAAGCCGCAGCCGCTGAAGCAATTTCTTGAAGCAAACAAGGCGGCTCTGGTGAGCTGAGCCTGACAAACGGCCGTGCCCCTGGGAGGGCGCGGCCCGTTGTTGTGCATGGCCCCTGTGTTGCGCGCAACGACACCCGGGCCGGGGGGTTGTGGAAAATAATAGTGGCCAACGCCCCCCCGCCCGCCCCCCCCC